>PKWD01000379.1 GCA_003131945.1 Acidimicrobiaceae bacterium | reverse complement strand
GTTCGAGTCCCTCCAAGCGCGCTGACAAAGTCCAGGTCAGGTCGGTGTTGAGACACATGACCTAGTGTGAAGGAGTGGATGGTCTCCTTGAATTGACAGGCCTGACCCGCCACTTCGGGGCCCTCACCGCCCTCGATGATCTGTCATTTTCTGTCCCGGCCGGAAAAGTGGTCGGCTTCCTGGGCCCCAACGGNNGCCGGCAAGACGACCACGATGCGCGCCGTCTTCGGCCTGACCGATCTGGACGCGGGCACCGTCACCTGGAACGGAACCCCGGTCGGCCAGGCAGAACGCCGTCGCTTTGGCTACATGCCGGAAGAGCGCGGTCTGTACCCGGCCATGAAGGTGGGCGAACAACTTGAGTACCTGGGTCGCCTGCATGGCATGCAAGCGTTTGATGCCCAAGTGGGTACGACGGCGTGGCTTGAGCGGATGGGGTTAGCCGAACGCGCGGGTAGCAAGGTCGACGACCTCTCTCACGGGAACCAGCAGAGGGTGCAACTGGCCGCCGCTTTGGTGCACGGCCCCGACGTCCTCATTCTCGACGAGCCCTTGGCCGGATTAGACCCCGCCGGCATCGACACGATCGGTGGCGTGNNTTCTCCAGCCATCAGCTCGACCAGGTCGAGGATCTCTGCGATTCGGTCATCATCATCGACCATGGTCGCCTGATCGTGACCGGGACGGTGGACGAGCTGGCCACCAGCGGGCAGCGCCGTCTCGTTGTACGGGTGGAGGGAGACCGCGAGGCCACTTGGGCCGTCGGTCTCCCAGGCGTCACCATCTCCGAGGTGGGCGGGGGTGAGGCGCGGTTGATCCTTGACGAATCTGTGGACAGCGACGTGGTGCTGCAGGCCGCCATGGCGGCCGGCCGGGTGACCGAGTTCGTCTTCGCTCGTCGCCGGCTCTCGGAGGTATTCCGAGAGGCACTGGCGTGAAGTTCGCGGTGATTGCCGCGCTTGTTTTGGTCGTGCTGTCGGTACGGCTGTGGATGTTCCGCAGACGCAGGGCTGAGAGAGCNNACTCCGCCGCCCCTTCCACCGTCACCCCGGTATCACCTCAAAGGCCCGTCCAGTTCGGCCCGTTCGACAGCGACATCGGCTTGGTGGCAGGCCGAGAAATCCGTGAGCGGTTTCGAGGCCGGGTATTTCGGGTGGGGACCTTGCTCATGTTGATCGTCGTGTGTCTCGCCATTGTCATCCCCACGCTGGACCACGGAACCGCATCTCCGACCGTGGTCGGGGTGGTCGGCACCACGTCCGCTACCGTGAAGGCGGACATACGAGGCGCCGCCGCGAGCACTGATGACGCCATGAACTTCGTCAGCGAATCCAGCGTTGCGGCTGCTCATCGGGACTTGCGGTCGGGACGCATCGACCTGGCCCTGATTGACTCCAGAGCATTGGTGGTGGACCAGGCAATCACTTCCACCGACAGCTCGGACACGGCCCAGCTGGCTCAAGCCTTGGCTCAGAACCTCGGGATTACCGAGGCATTTGAGGCCGCCGGCCTTACGACCAGGCAGGCGTCGGAGCTGCAGGGTGCCAAGCCGATCCGGATACTGAGCCTCCAGGCCGCAGGAACCAGCAAGAAACCCGCCAATGTTGGACTCCCTCTGATCGGACTCATCCTGACGTTCGTCATGCTGACGCAGTACAACACCTGGATCCTCATCGGGGTCATGGAGGAAAAGGCCAGCCGGGTGGTCGAAGTGCTGCTGGCCGCGGTGCGCCCTGTCCGGCTTCTGACGGGCAAGGTCCTCGGCATCGGTCTGGTGGCCTTTTCGCAAGCCACCCTTATTGTACTCGTCGCCCTCATTGCGGCTAAGGCCGTTGGTTCCAATATCCTGCACGGCTCGGCGCCCGTAGTGGTGGGCAGCACCCTGTTGTGGCTGGTGCTCGGCTACGCCTTCTACTGCTGGGTATACGCAGCGGCGGGGTCCATGGCGGAGCGCCAGGACCAGGTTCAGAGCCTCGCCTTCCCACTCAGTCTGCCGATAATCGTCGGCTATATCTATTCGCTCACCACGCTAGAGACCGGCAACGTCTCCCCGTTCTTCAAGGTCCTCGCCTATCTGCCTCCGACGTCACCGTTCGCCATGCCCGCGCTGGTGGGTCTACGAGATGTCACCTGGTGGCAGTTCACCGTGTCCCTCGGCCTCAGCATTGTCGGTACTGTGCTCATGGCCAGACTGGCCGCTCGCATCTATCGGCGGGCCATCCTGCGCACGGGACGGAAAGTGCGCCTCAGGGAAGCGGTGGCTCGCTCGGCGCCATTGCGACATGCAAACCCAACATGAACACCTTCGAACGACTAATTGGCCGGAAGTTCTAAGGGTTCGAGTTTCTGGTAATCCGTACCCACTCCTCGTCGCCCCGCTCGCTAGCGCCGTTCGACCTGGGAGAGGGCACCGACGGCGTGCTCCTCGGCCGCAGGCAAGGGGCGGAATGCCGAGGTATCCACATCGACGCCAGCATCGTCGCGGCCCCAGGACTCGGCGACCCCGGTGAGACGACAGGGGACAGAGCGAGATAGGAGCCAACATTCGAGCCAACAATTTCGTCCCATCGTGTCCGGCGTGGTCCCGGCACGATTGGCGGCTGCCCTTGCCGCCGCCATTCACCAGCGAATTTGCGACGGTATGGGACTTTTGAGGAAGTCTTTGGACGATTCCGGCCCAACTACGGATCAGAAGGTTGGGGGTTCGAGTCCCTCCAAGCGCGCCAAAAGCGCAGGTCAGAAGGTCAAGGTCGACTACTTGTCGGCGCAACATAGCCAACAATTCTGCGCAAAGACGCCCCATTGCGGTCCATAAGCCCAGCTCATGCCCGGTGAGGGCGTGATGTAGGAAAGCCAACATTTTTGTCGGACGCGATTGAGACCAGCTGGCACTGTTTGAGACACCTGTCGAGGGCAACCGGCAAGCGCGGCAGTGCACGAGCGGCGAGAAGGCTGCGTGGAGCCAATCAGGCGTCACGCAGCCGCAACAGCAGTCCGCCAACGAGGAGCGACGCCATCGCCCATGCGGCGAGGACTCCGATTCCGGCCCAAGGGCTGATCGGAAGGGAGCGGAGGTTGGTGGTGGCTTGGATGGCGAGCCCGGCGGTCATCGGGGCGATCTGCTGTAGGTGTCGACGCAACGGGTCGGTGACTGCCTGGGCGAGGATGGAGGGCAGGTAGAGCAGGCCGAGCACGACGCCGATGGAGACGGCGGTGTCGCGCATAGCGGTGGCGACGCCGAGGCTGAGCAGGGCGATGAGGACGAGGTAGACGACGCTGCCGATGGCGGCGCGCAGTGTCGGACCGTGGCCTATCGACACGAGGGCGTACCCGTGGTCCGGGTTGAGCCCGTCGGTGGGGAGCATGAGGCGTCCGGCGAGAAGGCAGCCGGCGACGGCGACGAGACCGGCGACAAACGCCAGGCCGGCCACGTTGGTGGCCTTGGCGACGAGGAGCACGAGACGGCGCGGCATGGCGCAGAGGGTGGCGCGGATCATGCCGGTGCCGTACTCCTCGGAGATGGCGAGGACGGCGAGGACAGCGACGACCGTCTGACCGAGGTAGATGCCGGTCAGGCTGAGCTTGGTGGGGTCCTGACCGCTCCCTGACGTGACGTGGACGGCGGCGGCGACGGCGACGCTAATGCCGACCGTCAAGATGACGGTCCCGACGAGCAGCCAGCCGGTGCTGGCCAGGGTGCGAAGCTTGGACCACTCGGCGCGCACCGCGTCGGTCATGCGTCTCTCCGGCGCATTAGGAAGGCTGCTACGCCGAGGGCGAGCGCAGCGTAGACGCAGAGGACGGCCAAGCCGGCCCACGGTCCGAGTGGGTAGTAGCCGTTGCCGAGGGTGTACGGGTAGCTGACCTGCGGGGATCGGGGGAGAACTCCGAGGACGGCGAAGCCGGCGGCCGGGGTGAGGCGCAACAGCCACTGTTCGGCGCTGCCGGAGATGGCGGAGCCGATGATGTAGGGGAGAACGAAGATGACAATGCCTCCGGTGACAGCTCCGGCGCTTTTGCGCATGATGGTGCCAAGGGCGAGCACGGCGATGGCGGTGACGGCGACCAGAGCGGCGCTGCCGGCGATGATCCGCAGTTCGGTGAAGGTGCTGACCGGGAAGACGTAGTTGCCGTTCGCATTGAGCTTGTGCTCGCCGAGTGGGACGGCGACGGCTGCGGACAGCGCGGCGGTCACGAAGGCGACGGCGCCAATGACGATGGCCTTGGCCGCCAGCACCCGGCGCCGGTTGGGAGTGGCGGCGAAGGTGGTGCGGATGAGGCCGCGGCGGTACTCGGTGGTGATGAACATCGTCGCCACCACGATCATCACGATCAGCCCGACGATGAGCCCGAGGAGGAGGGTGCTGCCGGCGGTGTCGGCGCCGAGGAGCCCTTCGCCAACGCCTGGGGCGATGTCGCCGGAGCCGCTGACCACGAATGCGCCCCCGGAGCGGTGATAGCTGCCGGATCCGAGGGTCGGGTAGAAGTCCTGCGGGTCCGTTCCGATGCTTAGGCCGTGCCAGGCCTTCGAGGCGCCGGCGCCCCGGATGCTGACCTGGTCGAAGGTGGCGGTGGCGCGGGTGGCGGAGCCGTTGGAGCCTTGGAACGACACAGGTGACGTGACGAACAGCCCGACCGCCACGGTGGAGGGAAGTTCGGTCAGGTGGGTTGTGCCGATCGCGGTCCAGCTTGTCCCGTCGGTCGAGTCATAGCCGCTGAGCGTGTGACCGGTGCGGGTCAGCCGCAGCCAGCGCGGAGAGGCAACGGAGGTCGATCCGGGCAGGCCGGCGCTGTCGTGGGTGTAGTCGTACTGCCAGCGGACGCCGTGGCTGCCGGTGGCCATCACTGCGGCGTAAGCCGATCCTTGTTTGGTGCTCGGCGTAAGGAGGATCCCGGCTTTGGCCCAAGTCGCCAACCCGGGGTGGGTGTCCGCCAGCGAGGGGGCGACGTTCACCGGTTGGGTTGAGGTCACGCCGGTGAGCGAGGTGACCTGGGCTGTGATGGTGCCGTTGCCGGTGAGCGGTTGGTCGACGAAGTAGTAGCTGTCGGCGACCGCCTCGCCGTCCGGGCCCGTCGGGACGAAGGGATGACCGGCCTGGCAGGTGGTCTGCGATGGGCTTGGGCCAGTGCAGCTACCTTCGTGGGTGCCGTTGGCGGTAAGGAACGTGAACGTCACGCACAGAACGGCGGCGACAATGAGGCCGATCACCCAACCGCGCACCGTCCGGAACTTGATCCATTCGGCCCTGAGCACAGGGTTGAAGCTCTCGCGTCGCCGCCCGTGGGTCAGGCGAGGTGGTGCGCTGGCGGCGGTCATCGTCGCGCCTCCGTGTCCGAGCCGCCCCGGAACTCGACCTCGCCACTGGTGAGCTGGAGATAGACGTCCTCGAGTGTCGCCCGCTGGGCGGAGACCTCGGAGAAGCGAACATGCGCCTGGCTGAGGACGTCCACAACGTGCTGTGTTTCGAGCCCGGAAACGCTGAGGGTGTTGCCGTCGATGACGGTCGCGGCAGCACCCACTTGTTGCAGCGTCGTCACCGCCTCGGCCGGCGACGACGTGCGGATCAGGACCTCGTCACCCGAGGCGCGGGCGACCAAGGCGTCGACACTGGCATCGGCGAGCACCCTGCCGCGACCGACCACCACGACGTGATCGGCGACGTCTTGCACCTCGCCCATCAGATGGCTGGAGACGAGGATGGCCCGTCCCTCCGCGGCGAGGGAGCGGAGGAGCCGGCGCATCCAGATGATTCCCTCTGGGTCCATGCCGTTGAACGGCTC
>PKWD01000429.1 GCA_003131945.1 Acidimicrobiaceae bacterium | reverse complement strand
GTGTTCCCGGCCGTGCTCGAGGCGGGCAAGCCCCTCTTCGGTTGCGTGACCGAGGGCTACTGGGAGGATGTGGGCACCCTCGAGGCCTATGTGAGCGCCCACCAGGACATTCTCGACGAGAAGGTCAATGTGCAGGTGAGCGGATTTCCCCTGCGGCCCGGGGTGTGGCTCGGCAAGGGCGCCTCCGTCGATCCTTCGGCCGCCGTGCGGGGGCCGGCCATCATCGGCGACAACTGCCACATCGGGGCCGATACGGTCATCGGCTCCTACTGCGTCCTCGGCGCCAACGTCCGCATCGGCGACAACACGACACTCGAACGCACGGTGGTGCACGACAACGGCTTCCTGGCCGCCGGCGTCCGTCTCGACGGGTGCGTCCTCGGTCGTTCGTGCGACCTGCGCCAGGGTGTGCGCTGCGAGGAAGGGGTCGTCCTCGGCGACGAGACCTTCGTCGGCGCCCAGGCCGTGATCACCTCCGGCGTGAAGGTCTATCCCTTCAAGACGGTCGAGGCCGGCGCCATAGTCAACACGTCGATCGTGTGGGAATCACGCGGTCCGCGCTCGCTGTTCGGGCGATCGGGAGTCACCGGGCTGGCCAACGTCGACATCAGCCCCGAGCTGGCCATGCGCCTGTCCATGGCCTGGGCCAGCAACTTGGAGAGGGGGGCCACGGTCACCACCTCGCGTGACACCAGCCGGGCAGCCCGGGTGCTCAAGCGTGCCATCATCGTCGGCTGCAACGCGGCGGGGGTGAACGTCGACGATCTCGAGGTGGCCACCGTTCCCGTCACCCGTTCGCATGTGCGATCGGGATCGAGCCTCGGCGGCATCACCGTCCGACTCTTCGAAGACGACGCCCAGTCGGTCATGATCCGCTTCTTCAACGAGGACGGGATCGACGTGGACGAAGCCACGCAACGCAAGATCGAACGGCTCTATCACCGCGAGGAATTCCGCCGGGCCCTGGCGTCGGAGATCGGGGACATCGAGTTCCCGCCGCGTGCTCTGGAGCTCTACACGGCGGCGATGATGAGCGCCGTCGACGTGGACGCCATCGCCGCCGCGGAGTTCAAGCTCGTCCTCGATTACTCCTACGGGACGAGCAGTTTCGTCATGCCCAACGTCCTGGCCAAGCTGGGGGCCGAGGTCCTCGTGGTCAATCCCTATGCGGCGACGGCCGCCTTCGTGTCGAACGACCGAGCGGCGTCGGCGGCGCGGGTGGCCGACCTAGTGCGGGCCTCGGGAGCCCACGTGGGGGCCGTGATCGACCCCGGCGGGGAGCGCATCACCCTGGTCGACGGGGACGGCCGTGTCCTCACCGACGACGAGGCTCTGCTCCTTCTCCTCGAGTTAGTGGTGGCCACCACGCCCGGATCGAAGGTGGCGCTGCCCGTGGCCGTGCCCACCGCCGCCGAGCAGATCTGCGCCGCCGCCGACGCCGAGATCGTCTGGACCAAGCTGTCGGCCACCCACCTCATGGAGGTGGCGAGCGCCGGCGGCGTGACCTTCGCCGCCAGCCAGGAGGGCGGCTTCATCTTCCCCCGCTTCCTCCCCGCCTTCGATGCCGTGGCCACCCTCGTCCATCTCCTGGGCATGTTGGCCAGCACCGGCGAGTCCCTGTCGAAGCTGACGGCCCGGCTCCCGACCGTCTACATCGCCCACGAAGAGGTGGTCACCCCGTGGGAGCAGAAAGGGACGGTCATGCGTATCGCCGTGGAGCGCACCAAAGGCCGTGCGGTGGTGCTGGTCGACGGGGTCAAGATCCCCGAGCCCGACGGCTGGGTCCTCGTGGTCCCCGACCCCGAGGAACCGATGACACACGTGTGGGCCGAGGGGCCCACCGACGCCAAGGCTCGGGCCCGGGCCTCGGAACACGCGGTGCGCATCCGTCAGATGCTGCGTTGAGACGTATCCGGTAGGGTCGCCGCCATGCAGGTACCCGACGGGCTGCGCTACAGCTCCGACCACGAATGGATCCGTCAGGACGACGGTCGGGTGCGCATCGGCATCACCGACTACGCGCAGGACGCTCTCGGTGACGTCGTCTTCGTGTCCCTCCCCGAGCTCGGCTCGCGGGTGGAGGCGCACGGCATCCTCGGCGAAGTCGAGTCGACGAAGTCGGTGTCGGAGATCTACGCGCCCGTCGCCGGTGAGGTCGTGGCCGTGAACGACGCGTTGACACAAGCCCCCGAGCAACTGAATGCCGACCCCTACGGAGAGGGATGGATCTGCGAGCTCGTTCCGACAGAACCCGACGCCGTCGCCGGTCTTCTCGATGCGGCGGGATACTCGGAGCTCACCGCGGGGTAGTGCCCCGGCGATGGAATCCGGTGACGGAGTAGCGTGGACGGCGTGTTCTGCAACAACTGCGGGCACCGCAACCCGGCGAGCGCCAATTTCTGCTCGTCGTGCGGCGGCGTGCTCGGTCCGCCCACCTCCGACACCACCATCACCCTGCACCCGGTCGACTCGCAGGGTGAGGCCGGCGACGACGAGCTCTCCGTGACAATGCCCGATCGGCCGAGCGGCGCCGGGCTCCTGGTGGTGAAACGGGGGCCGAACGCCGGCACCCGTTTCGTGCTCGACACCGATGTCACCCGGGCCGGCCGCCATCCCGAGAGCGACATCTTCCTGGACGACATCACCGTCTCCCGGCGTCATGCCGAGTTCGTCGGCCACGACGGGATCTACTCGATCCGTGATGTGGGCTCTCTGAACGGCACCTATGTGAATCGTGAGCGGATCGAGGAAGCCGTCCTGGCCACCGGAGACGAAGTGCAGATCGGGAAGTTCAAGCTCGTCTACCTGGCCGCGGTGGACGAGTGAGCGGTGGACGAGTGATCTCACGCTCTCGAGGTCCACGGTGAGCGGCCGGACGTATCTGTCCATCGGGGACGTCCTGACGTTGCTGCGCCAGGAGTTCCCCGACGTCACCATCTCCAAGATCCGCTTTCTCGAGAGCCAGGGCCTCGTGAACCCCGAGCGCACCCCCTCGGGGTACCGCAAGTTCTACGAGCAGGACGTGGAGCGCCTGCGCTGGGTGCTGCGCCAGCAGCGCGNNCGACCTCTCGGACGGGGCCGACGCCGCTGACCACCGGCGCCGCGCCGAACCTGTTCTCGTGGGGCAGGGGGCCCAGGCGGTCTCCGGGGTGGGCCGGTCCACCTCCGGTCCCGCCCTGCCCGGCTTCGAGACCCAGTCCTCGGCACCGGCCCACGTGGGCGAGGCGGAGATGGCGGCGGCCACCTTCGTCGCCGCCAGCGAGGAGGA
>PKWD01000319.1 GCA_003131945.1 Acidimicrobiaceae bacterium | reverse complement strand
TACTGGCGAGCGAGGACGTCGGGATGGCCGACCCGTCGGCGCTGCAGACGGCCATCGCGGCCGCGCACGCGGTCGAGTTCGTCGGCCTGCCGGAAGCCAGGATCAACCTGGCCCAGGCCGTCATCCACCTGGCCGGGGCGCCGAAATCGAACCGGGTGACGGTGGCGCTCGCCCGGGCCCAGGAGGACGTGCGGACAGGGCCGCGGGGCGAGGTGCCGGCCCATCTGCGCGACGCCCACTACCCGGGGGCGCAGGCCTTGGGCCACGGCCGGGGCTACCGCTATCCCCACGATGACCCCCGGGGGTGGGTGGCGCAGGAGTACCGTCCTCCCGAGGTGTCCGACCACGTCTATTACGAGCCGAGCGAGCACGGGGCCGAGAAGGCCCTGGCCGAGCGCCTGCGGGCCCGGCGGGCCGACCCCGACGCCCACTCGTGAGGTCCCGGCTCGGGAGCGGTCCGGTCACCTTGTGTGTGGGGTTGGCCGTCGTCCTCGGGTCAGGGGTGGTGATGGCACCGGCGGTGGCAGCGGCCACGCCGGTCCCGGCGTCGCGTCTCACGGCGGTGGCCGGGGGTCCGGGGCCGCTGCCGAGAGGGACGAGGGCGCTCGGTCGACTACCGGGCAGCAGCGCGCTGTCGGTCGATGTGGCTCTGCGGCCGTCTGATCCGGCCGGACTGGAGGCGTTCGACGAAGCGGTGACGACCCCGTCGTCGCCGCTGTTCCGTCATTTCCTCACTCCGGGGGAATTCGGCGCCCGCTTCGGGCCCTCGGCGGCGGCCATCGCGGCCACGCGTTCGTGGTTGCGCGGTCAGGGTCTCGACGTCGGGCCCACGGCGCGCGACGGCCTGCTCATCGCTGTGTCGGGATCGGCGGCGACGCTCGGACAGGCTCTCGGAGTCGGCTTCGAACAGGAGCGGCTGCCGACGGGCCGGATCGTGCACGAGCCGACGGCCCCGCCGCTCGTACCGAGCGGGTTGTCGTCCGTCGTGCAAGGTGTGGTCGGTCTCGATGATGTGGCCGTGGCCACACCGCAATCGAGGCGTCCGCCGCCGGGGCCGGAGCCGAGGAGCGCTCCGGCGCCACCGGGGCCGCAGCCGCACGCGGGGCCCAGCCTGACGTGCAGCGAAAGGGGTACGTCGGCCAACGAGCTGGCCGAGGCGTATTCGATGACGTCGTTGGAACCGGCCGACGAGGGACAGGGGGTCACCGTCGGTATCTACGAGCTCGAGCCGTACCTGCCGTCGGACATCGGCACTTTCGAGTCATGCTATTCCCCGAGGCCATCACCGACGATCAGCCCGGTCGGCGTGTCCCCCGTCACCAACGCCCAGGCAACCTCCGGCGCCGGATCGGGAGAGTCGGAACTCGACATCGAGATGGTGGTGGGCCTGGCCCCTCAGGCCACTATCGACGTCTACGTCGGTTCCAACGGTGGTGTCGGGCCCCTCGACGTGTACGCGGCCATGGTGAACCAGGACGCGGCCCAGGTTCTGTCCACCAGTTGGGGCGAATGTGAACCGGAGGCGGGCACGGCGGCCCTCGAGGTGGAAGCGAACCTCCTCCAGCAGGCCGCCGCCCAGGGGCAGTCGGTCATCGCCGCCGCCGGCGACGAGGGGTCCGAGGACTGCAACTTCCCGGGCATCAACAACGACACCGCTCTGGAGGTGGACGATCCGGCCAGTCAGCCCTGGGTGACGAGCGTGGGGGCGACGCAACTGGGTTCCTTCAGCGCTCCGCCGGCCGAATCGGTGTGGAACACGGGCACCATCGAAGGGACGACGGGCGGGGGGAACTCGACGCAGTGGACCATGCCGTCGTGGCAGCTCGGTCCCGGTGTCGAGAGTGGCTTCACGAAGGCCGACGATTCCTATACGGGCGCCACGCCGTGCCCGCTGAGCGCCGGCGCCGGCACGGTGTCGTGTCGGGAGGTGCCCGACGTGTCCTCCGACGGCGACCCGGACACCGGCTTTGCCACGGTCGTGAACGGGGTATGGGAACCCATCGGCGGGACGAGCATGGGTGCTCCTCTGTGGGCGTCGATCACGGCCCTGGCCGACGAGAACGGGGGCACGCCCCGCCGGCTCGGCCTGCTCAGTCCCGCTCTCTACCAGGCCGGCTGCCTGAGCCCGCGGCCGTTCAACGACATCACGTCGGGCAACAACGAGCCCATCGGCTCGCCTCCGAGCGATCCGCCGCGGACACCGGGGGAGCCCGACTATCCGGCCACGGCCGGCTACGACCTGGCCAGCGGACTGGGCACTCCGATCGCCGTTTCCCTTATCCCTGATCTCGTCAGCCCGGTGAACGCCTGCCCGTCGGTGTCGGGCATGACGGTGGCCTCGGGACCGTCGGGTGGGGGGACGGTGGTGACGGTCACCGGGGCCAACCTGGGCGGAGTGTCAGAGGTGGACTTCGGTCCGGGCAACGCCGGCAGCCTGGTCTCGGTCTCGGCCTCGTCGGTCACGGTGCGGACGCCGGCATCGCCGACGGGCGGGTGGGACACGGCGCCGGTCTTGGTGAAGACGGT
>PKWD01000360.1 GCA_003131945.1 Acidimicrobiaceae bacterium | reverse complement strand
TCGCGCCGTGGCCCGCCCCCGACGACACGACAAGGCGGAGCCGACCACCACCGAGCCCAGTCCCACAAGGGCGATATCACCGGAGGCGCCGCCGCCATCACCGTGGTCCGGTGGCCGGGGGGCGTCGCCACGGGGCGATAGCCTCCGACAGTGGCCTTGTCGTCGTTCCGGCCGCTGCGTTCCCGCAACTTCGCCCTGGTGTGGTCGGCGGCCCTCGTGTCCAACGTGGGTTCTTGGATGCAGACGGTCGCCCTTGGATTCGTCATCACGGCGCGTACCCACAACCCTCTGTGGACGGGCCTCGTGGCCGCCGCCGCCTTCGTTCCGATGGGGTTGCTCGCTCCCCTGGGAGGCGCGCTGGCCGACCGGCTCGACCGCCGGCGGTGGCTCATCGTCACCACCGTGGCCGAAGCGTGCTTCGCCGCCGTTCTCGCTGTCCTCGCCGCTGTAGGCCACGCGCCGCCCCTGGTTCTGGTCGGCGTGGCCTTTCTGGGCGGAACGGCAGCGGCGGTGGGATTTCCCACCTATCAAGCGATGTTGCCCGACCTGGTACCGCGCGACGACCTGCTGGCCGCCGTGTCGTTGTCATCGGCGCAGTTCAACCTGGGCCGGGTGATCGGCCCGGCATTGGCCGGCATCGTTCTCGTGGTCGGATCCGACGCCTGGGCCTTCGCCGTCAACGCCGCCTCTTTCGGCGCCGTCGTCATCGCTCTCATCTTCGTGCGCCTCCCGGCTCCGAAGGCGCCCACGCTGCCCGTGGAGCGCATCGTCCGCCGGATCGTGGCCGGCGCCCGGGTGGCCGCCGGCGAGCCCGGGTGCCGCAGCGCCATCGTCCTGATCGCCGTCGTGGCCCTGATCGGCTCGCCGTTCATCGGCCTCGTCCCCGCCGTGGCCATCGACGGCCTGCACCGCGGGGCCGCCGCCACCTCCGCCCTCGTCACCGGCCAGGGCATCGGCGCCGTCGTCGGTGCGTTGGCCCTGGCCCCCCTGGCCCGCGCCTGGGGCCGACGCCGACTCCTCGTCGCCGCCCTTTTCGCCTTCCCCACCGCCATCGTCCTGTACGGCGCCGCTCCGTCGCTCGTGACGGCGACGCTGGCCATCGTGGTGGTCGGGGCCTGTTACATCAGCGTCCTCACCGGCTTGAACACCGTCGTCCAGCTGCGCGCCCCCGAACAGGCGCGGGGGCGGGTGCTCGGTCTCTACATGATGGCTCTCGGAACCATCTACCCGATCGGCCTCGTCATCCAGGGGGCCATCGCCGGTGCCCTCGGCATCCGGCTCGTCACGGTGGCCTCCGGCACTCTTCTCGTCGTCGTCATGGCCGTCCTGGTGCTGCTGCGGCCGGGGTTGTTCCGTGCCCTCGACGACGACCACAGAGCAACCTCCGTCGCCGGTGCCGCCTCGTCGACGCTGACGCTAGGCGTCATCGACGATCCGTCTCCTGCGGACACCGTCGTGTCTCCTCCCGCCGTGGTGCCATGACCACCTCCGACCTCGACGTGGCCACGCTCGAGCCGGCGACGGCCGAGGATGCGCAACGCCGCGTGGCCGGAGCCCTGGCGGCCGCCGGTCTGCGTCCCGGTGATCGGGTGGCCTTCTGCCTTCCCTCCTCGGCCTCCTTGCTCGTCTGCGTCCTCGGCGCCCTGCGACGGGGCATCGTCCCCGTCCTGCTGAACGCCACCCTGCTTCCGGCCGAGCGCGACGTTCTTCTGGCCGACGCCGAGCCTTCCTTCAGCGTCTTCGACGACGCCGGTCTGGCGGCGCTCCTGGGCGGACAGCGCGCCGAGCTGGCCCCCTATCCGCTCGCCCGTCCCATGCACTACACATCGGGCACGACCGGCCGGGCCAAGGGGGTCTGGTCGGGCGTGCTCGACGAAGACGACGCCCAAAGGCTCTTCGAGGACGAAGCCGACCTGTGGCAGTTCGACGCGTCCGATACCCACCTTGTGTGCTCGCCCATGCACCACTCCGTGTCGATCCGCTTCGCCGCCGGGACACTGCTGCGTGGGGGTCGCCTGGTGATCCTGTCTCGCTTCGAAGCCGCCGCGGCGGCGGCCGCCGTGCGGCGTTTTCGCCCGACCACGGCGTTCCTCGCCCCCACCGCTCTGCAGCGATTGCTCCAGCACGACCCCGCCCCCGAGATGTGGAACTCGTTTCGCCTGATCGTGCACGCCGGCTCGCCCTGCCCACCGGCACTCAAGTGGTCCGTTCTCGAACGGGCCCGCCCCGGCGCCCTGTGGGAGTTCTACGGGTCCACCGAGGGCCAGTTCACCGCCTGTGGTCCCGATGAGTGGGTGGAGCGGCCCGGAACGGTGGGCCGGGCCCGCCCCGGGCGTCACCTTCGGACCGAGGTTGACGGAACGGTGTGGTGTTCCTGCCCGTCGTTCGCCCGCTTCCGCTACTGGCACGACGACGACGCCACCGCCCGGGCCTGGCGGGGCGACGAGTTCACGGTGGGCGATCTGGGCCGGCTCGATGGCGCCGGATATCTGTTCCTCGACGGCCGCCGCGACGACCTCGTGATCACCGGCGGCGTGAACGTCTATCCGGCCGAGGTGGAGGCGGTTCTGGCCGACGCTCCCGGGGTGCTCGAGGCGGCCGTCTTCGGGCTCCCCGACGAGACATGGGGTGAGCGCGTCTGCGCCGCCGTCGTCGGTCCCGTGGATGAGACGGCGCTGCGCCACCACGTGGCGGCCCGCTTGGCGCCCTACAAGCGGCCCAAAACCTACTTCCGTGTCGACGAGCTGCCACGGACCGCCACCGGCAAGCTTCGCCGCCGGGCTCTACCGGCCTGCCTCGGTGTCGATCCGCCGCCGGACGGTCCCGGGCCCTCGTCAGAACAGTGAGGCCTCCGGTCGCTGACCCTCGCCGTCCAGACGCCCCGGCGTCCTGCGTCCCAGGTCCCGGCGTCGGACGTGCCTCCTCGGGCATGGTGGGGAAAGATCTGGCCGTGCCCATCGCCACTGTCAATCCAGCCACCGGGAAGACGGAGCGGACCTTCGATCCCCTCGATGACGCCGAGGTGGAGGCGAAACTGGCCCGGGCCGCCGACGCGGCCATCTCCTACCGGACCACCACTTTCGCCGAACGCGCCCGCTGGGCGGTGACCGCCGCCGAGCTGCTCGAGGGGGAGATCCCCGTCATCGCCCGGGTCATGACGACCGAGATGGGCAAGACCTTCGCCTCGGCCAAAGGCGAGGCGGCCAAGTGTGCCAGGGGGCTCCGCTGGTTCGCCGAGAACGCCCAGTCATACCTGGCCGACGAGAAGGTCGACTCCGATGCCCGCGACAGCCGGGTGATCTGGCGCCCGATGGGTCCCGTCCTGGCCGTCATGCCCTGGAATTTCCCCCTCTGGCAGGTGATGCGGTTCGCCGCCCCCGCCCTCATGGCCGGCAACATCGGTCTCCTCAAGCACGCCTCGAACGTTCCCCAGACGGCACTGTTCCTCGAGGAGCTCTTTCACCGGGCCGGATTTCCCCCCGGCGTCTTCCAGACTTTGCTCATACCGGCGAGCGATGTGGCCGGGATCATCGAGGACCCTCGGGTCAGGGCCGTGACTTTGACCGGTTCCGAGGAAGCGGGTCGTTCCGTGGCCCAAACGGCTGGCCGGGCCCTCAAGAAGTCGGTTCTCGAACTCGGCGGCAGCGATCCCTTCGTGGTGTTGCCGTCGGCCGATCTCGAGACGGCCGTACGGGTCGGAGTGACGGCTCGGGTCCAGAACAACGGCCAGAGCTGCATCGCCGCCAAGCGGTTCATCGTCCACGCTGATTGCTACGACGCCTTCGAGGAGGCGTTCGTCACGAACATGGCCGGGCTCAGCGTCGGCGATCCCATGGAACCGGGTACCGAGATCGGTCCGTTGGCGCTGGCGTCGGGACGCGACGATGTGGCCGGTCTGGTCGACGATGCCCGGGACAAGGGAGCCAACATCCTCTGCGGTGGCGCCCCTCTCGACGGCCCCGGTTTCTTCTACCCACCCACCGTGATCACCGACATAACGCCGGATATGCGGGTGGCCACCGAAGAGGTCTTCGGGCCCGTGGCCCTGTTGTACCGGGTCGACGACGCCGACGAGGCGCTACGGGTGGCCAACGACACCGGCTTCGGCCTCGGTGCCAGCGTCTGGACCGGTGATGACGACGAGCGCCGGCGTTTCGTCGAGGGCCTCGAGGTGGGCATGGTCTTCGTCAACGCCATGGTCGTGTCCACCCTCGAACTGCCCTTCGGTGGGACGAAGGCTTCCGGCTACGGCCGGGAGCTCGCCGACCTCGGCATCCGCGAGTTCTGCGAGGCCAAGAGCGTCTGGGAGCAGTAGGCCCGTCTTACTCGTGCCAGCCGGGCATCCAGTGCAGCTCAGGGGTCTCGCCCGTGGCGGCCGAGAGGAGCCGGAGCGAGTCGACCAGCTCCCGCCGCGTCCCGAGGGGGATGGACGTGAGCAGAGCGCAGACCTCGGACCGGCGTCGATTGATCACTTCCATGACCGTCGTGCGCCCGGCCGAGGTGACCTCCAGGTTGACCTCCCGGCGGTCCAGATCGTCTCGTGTCCGGGTGATGAGGCCTTTGCGCACCAGTCGGTCGCACATGCGCGTGGCCGTCGACGGACTCACCCCCAGGGCGCCGGCCAGGTCGGCCAGGCGACGGGCCGCGCCGTCGCTCAGCACCACCAGGGTCCGGTACTGGGGCAACGTGACGGCCTCGCCGCTCTCCGTCAAGGAACGAACGGCGATGCCGACCATGGCCCGGCTGGCATGGATGATCGCCTCGATGACCTCGTTGTCGTCGGGGACGGTCATCAAGGCGACCTCTCCCGAATTCTCCTCATTGCCGACCGGCTGCTTCTTGGCGCGTACCATCGTCCCCCGCCCCACGCGATCCACGCAGGAAGTATGGCGTATCAAGACCGATCGACGTCGAGTGGTTTTGCACGTCCGGTCCAGCGACGGCGCGGTCGTGCCTGGGAGAGCGGTAAAACGACGCGTTCAGCCCGGGGTGCGGGGCGCCGGCGTGGCGCTGTCGACAACGGCGTCGAGGAGAAGGCGCGCCTCATCGAGCTTCCCCCGGCGGACGAGAGTGGGCAGCGGCCCGTCGAGAAGAGCCTCCCAGTCGACCGTTTCGGTGCTCGCCCCCCGGGCATGGATGCGTCGGCGGGCATCGTCGAGGAGGGTGGCCAACTGGCCTATCTCGGGGCCGATGGTCTCGGCCACCCGTCGCCGCAGCCACGAGGCCAGAGCGGGGCTGGCGCCACCGGTGGAGATGGCGACGCTGACCGAGCCATCCCGGGTCACGGCGGGAAGGACGAAGGTGCAGTGGTCGGGGTCGTCGGCGCTGTTCACCCACACCCCGGCGTCCTCGGCGTCGCGGTGCACGGCGGCGTCGACCGACGGGTCACCGGTGGCGGTGACGACGAGGCGGTAGGCGGCCGCTTCCCCGGGCCGGTAGGGGCGCAGATGGACGTTCAGATGAGGGCCCTGGATCCGGGCGATGGCACCTTCCTGGGCCAGGATGCCGATGGCCACGTGCGCCTCGGGGGCCACTACGGTGACGGCCGCGCCACAGCTGAGCAGGCCGGCGATCTTACGGGCGGCCACCCGGCCACCACCCACGACCAGGCACGGGCGGTCGGCGACGATGAGGCCGACGGGGTACAGGTCGGCCTCGATGCCCATGCCCACCTCACCGGTCGGATGGAGGTCCCGGTCGGGCGCCTCCCTCAAAGGGGGAAATCTTGATCTGATTAGTCACCTATAGTAGTACCTGAGCAACGAAATACGTCGTGGTCGATGCGCCGGCGCCCAGTCTGGTCGATCGGGGGCGAAGGGCCGGCAGCAGCGGTCCACGGCGGCTCGGATATGGACGAAGGGGACGACATCGTGGCCACCAGCGCCGAAATCGAGATCGAACCGCAAGAGATAGAGGCACGTGCCTACGAGTTCGAGTCCGCTCCTGCCGGCAAGGTGATCGCCTGGGCCGTCGAGCGGTTCGGCAGTGGAGTCTCGTTGGCCTGCTCTTTCCAGGACTGCGTGATCATCGACGTGGCCACCCAGGTCGATCCAGCCATCGAGGTGCTCTTCCTCGACACCGGATTCCATTTTCCCGAGACTCTGTCCTACGTCGAGGACGTGCGGCGCCGCTACGACCTGAACCTCCGGGTCCTCACCCCCGGCCCCGGGGCCGACGCTTTTCCGTGCGGCAGCGATCGGTGCTGCGAGATGCGCAAGGTGGCACCCCTGGACCAGGCCCTCGAGGGTCGTCAGGCGTGGATGACCGGCCTCAAGCGGGTGGACGCCCTCACCCGTGCCGCCACCCCGATCGTGTCGTGGGATGACGCTCGTCACCTCGTGAAAGTGAATCCCATCGCCACCTGGACCGAGGACGACGTCACCAATTACCAGTCCGATCACGGTCTTCCCATCCACCCTCTGGTTCCCCGCGGCTACCTGTCGATCGGATGTGCTCCGACCACCCGGCCGGTGGCCCCCGGTGAGGATCCCCGCGCCGGTCGGTGGGCGGGCAGCAACAAGACTGAATGCGGCTTGCACGTCTGAGATGGCGCGGCGTCGGGACTACCCGCTCGGGGTCGAGTTCCGGGGCAACGAGCGCTCCATGCACTTCGTTCGGCCTTATCGCAAGATCGGCGAGCTGAACCCCGTCGAGCGTATGAAGCTCGAGCGCCATCCCTTCGAGGTGGCCGATGCCGTGATCGAGCGGTATGCCAAAGAGGGAGCCGGCGCCATTGCCGAAGTGGCGGGGGAGCAGGAGCGGCTCAAGTGGGTGGGTCTCTATCCTCAGCGCCAGGGCGGGGACGCCTTCATGATGCGGGTGAAAGTGCCCGGGGGCAGGCTGACCTCTGAGCAGGCGCGCGAGATCGGCATCGCCGCCGAGGCCTATGGAGAAGGTCCCGACGACAGCCCCGTCTTCGGCAACCGCTACGCCGACATCACCACCAGACAGACGATCCAGCTCCACTGGATACGTATCGGAGACGTGCCCCGGATCTGGGAACGGTTCGCCGACGTGGGTCTCACCACCGTCCAGGCCTGTGGCGACTCGGCCCGCAATGTCCTGTGTTGCCCGGTGGCGGGCATCGACGCCCACGAGGCCTTCGACGCCCACCCGGTGGCTCTCGACATCTCCGCCTTCTTCACCGGGAACCGCGACTACGCAAACCTGCCCCGCAAATTCAAGATCAGCGTGTCGGGTTGCCTGGAGGACTGCGCTCAGGCCGAGATCAACGACATCGGTCTGTGGCCGGCGCGTGCCGCCGACGGGACCCTCGGCTTCAACGTTCTGGCCGGCGGTGGACTGTCCGACGGCGAACGCATGGCATCGGACATCGACGTGTTCATCGAGCCCGGGCAGGCCGTCGAGCTCACCCGCGCCATTGCCCAGTTGTTCGGTGAGTTGGGCAACCGCGAGAACCGGGGTCTCGCCCGTATGCGTTACCTGGTGCAGGAACTGGGGGCGGAGGGTTTCCGCACCGAACTGGCGACGCGCGCCCGCTTCACGTTGAACAACGCCGGCGAGAGCCTCACCCGTCGGTACCGAGGCGACCACGTCGGCGTGCACCCCCAGAGCCAGGAAGGCCTCGTCTATGTGGGTTGCTCGGTCCCCGTCGGTCGGATGTCGGGTATCGAACTGGTCGAGATCGCCCGGCTGGCGAAGGCCTACGGCGACGGTACCGTCCGTCTCGGTACAGACCAGAACTTCGTCCTGAGCGGTGTGCCCGAGGCCGATGTCGACCGACTGCTCGACGAAGAGCTGCTCAAGAAGTACTCACCGTTCCCCGGGCCCTTCGAGCGGGGTGTGGTGGCGTGCACGGGGAGCGAGTTCTGCCGCTTCGCCGTGGTCGAGACCAAGGAACGCGCCGTCACCTGGGCCCGCTGGCTCGATTCCCAACTGACCACGCCGGTGACCGACGGCTCGGAAGGGGCCGGCGGCTCCGACCACTCCGACGATGTTGTGGCCGCCGGCCGAGGACAGCGCCACGATGCCGGCATCATCCGGATGCACTTCTCCGGGTGCCCGGCGTCATGCGCCCAACCGCAGATCGCCGACGTGGGGTTCCGGGGAGACACGGCCCATGTCGATGGTCACCTGGTTGAGGCCGTCGATATCGGCCTCGGTGGTTCCCTCGGGTCCGACGCCGCCTTCATCGACTGGGTCGAGGGGGCTCGTCCTGTCGACGAGGTCCCTGAGGCGTTGCTGCGCGTGGTCACCCGCTACCAGGCCGAGCGTCGCCACGGCGAGGCGTTTCACAACTGGGCCCGCCGGGTTCCGAATGACGAGCTGCGCTCCATCCTGGCCGGGATGGAGACAGAACTTGGCGCCGGAGTAGGTCAGTGAAGGGTTTCCGCATCCGCGAGGAGATGAACGGGGTCGAGGAACCCCCGGGAAAGACGTGGTTCTGGGAGCTCGAGGCCGGGGTCATCTTCGCCGACCGCTGCATCCAGTGCGGCACCTGTGTCGCCGTGTGCCCCTCCAATTCGCTCGGGGTCAATGCCGAAAGCGGTCTTCCCGAGTTGGTCAAGATGTGCACCGGCTGCTCGCTGTGCTGGGATTTCTGCCCTCGTGGCGGCCTTCGTTACGAAGCCCTGTGGCCTCCGTCGACACCCTCGGCCGAGGCAGCCGAGGCTCCGGTGGTGGTGAAGGCCGACGCCGCCGACACCTACTGGAAACTGACCGGTGGACCCCCCGGTGACGGCCTCGGAGCGGTGACCCACAGTTACGCCGTGCGGGCCGGCGCCAGAGCCGATGAAGCCCAGGACGGGGGAGTGGTCACGGCCATGTTGTTGGCGCTCTTGGCCGCAGGCGACATCGACGGCGCCCTCGTCTCCAAGCCCAGTACCGATCCCGATGAACCGTGGAAGGGCATCGCCACCGTGGCCACGACGGCCAAGGAGATCACGGCGGCAGCGGGAAGCTTCTACAACCAGACGATGGCGCTGGCCGAGCTCGACCTGGCCAAGTACAAGCTCGGCCCCAACCCAAAGATCGCGGTCGTCGGGACACCGTGTGAGATCGAGGGCATCCGGGCGATGCAGGCGCGTCGCTGGCCGACCGGTGCCCACCGGGTCGATGCCGTCGTGCTCACGATCGCCTTGTTGTGCACGAAGAGTTTCGACTACGAGGCGCTGATCCTGCGCGAGCTCGAGGAGCGCCGGCGCATCGACTTGGACCGGGTGAGCAAGGTCGATGTGATCCGGGGCCGCATGATCGTCGAGTACCGCGACGGCGACGTGGCCGTCGACGAACCGGTGAAGGATTTCCATGGCGCGGCACTGAAGGGTTGCGACGAGTGCGCCGACTTCCTCGGTCGAGGAGCCGACCTGTCGATCGGGAGTGTCGGCTCGATGGCGGGGTGGTCGAGTGTCCTGGTGCGTTCCGAGGCCGGACGGCTCGCTTTCGAGCGAGCCCGAGGTCGGCTCGACGTCCGCGATCTTGACGACCCGGAGGCACTGTTAAAGCTCGACCGGCTGGACAAGCGGGTGGCGGAACGGACGCTTCAGCGCAAGCTCGATCCCGACGCCCCGATGTTCATCGAATTCGCCGAGCACGTCAGCCACTACAGCGGAACCGACCGCGCCCCGGTGGTGAAGGAGAGATGAGCGTCTTCCTCCACCCCGCCGAGGGCATCCACCTCGAGCATCTCGATGAACCTCTCGAGATGCGCAACGGCCTGCGTGATGCCCTGCTCGAAGGGGCGGACTGGCGCGAGGGATTCAGCAGCGACATCTGCATAGGGGTCCTGCTGTGGGAAAGGTGGCGCCCCGCCCTCGAACCGGCGGGCATGGATCGAGAGGCATTCGTCGATGTGGTCGTGGGCTACGGCCGGGAGCTTTGGCTGTGGTTGATGGGTGAGCGCCAGTGGGACGAATTCCTGTCCGGACTGTCCGGGCGCCTCAGCCGGCGTCTGCCCGACCGCTGAGCATCTGCCCACCGCCGCTTCCGGTTGCCCACCGGGCTCGGAGGTCGTCACCGTGACCGTTGACGCTGCCGGTGGACCGGTGCCTGTACGCCTACGGGGAATTGTCGTCGTACGCGACGGCGTGACCATCCTGGACGGCATTGACTGGGACATCGGACGTGGAGAACGTTGGGCCGTGCTGGGGCCGAACGGCTCAGGGAAGACGACCTTGCTGCGCGTGGCGGGCATGCGCTTGCTTCCGACCGGCGGCACCGTCGAGGTCCTGGGGGAAACCTACGGTCGCAGCGATGCCCGTGCCGTCCGTCGTCGCGTCGCCTTCGTGAGCCAGTCCATACTGCGTGGGCTGCGCCCGACTCTCACCGCCCATGATGTCGTCCTCACCGGCCGTCACGCCGCACTCGAGACATGGTGGCACCGCTTCGACGAGCACGACCACNNTCTGTCCGAGGGGGAACGACAGCAGGTCCTTCTGGCCCGTGCCTTGATGTCGGAACCCGAGTTGCTTCTCCTCGACGAACCCGCCGCCGGTCTCGATCTCGGTGCTCGCGAACGACTGGTCGCATATCTTGCTGCCTTGGCCGGCGATCCCGAGACCCCACCGTTGGTCCTGGTCACCCACCACGTAGAGGAGATACCGGTCGGCATCACGCATGCAGCTCTGGTCCGCCACGGTCGTCTTGTGTCCGTCGGCCCGGCGGCCGACGTCTTGACCTCGGCCGCCGTCTCGTCCTGTTTCGGCCTTCCGATCACGGTCCAACGAACTGACAGTCGGTGGACAGCGCGTGCGATCGTGGGCGACATCGTCGCCGGCGAGTGACCGGCACAACGTCGGCGGCACTGCGGANNGCCGGCACCGTGTTGCGCTGCTCTTTCGAAGCTCGCCAGGGCGCTCCCCGCAGGCTTTTTGGGGGAGGGAGGAACTATCGCGCTGCGCGACATGGACGACGCACTGAGTGCCGTTGTTTCGACGCACATCCTCGTCGGGCGGCAATGAGCGCTCATCATGTTCTGTTTCGATGATCAAAATCACCAAGCCGACCTGCGTTTTTCGACCGGTCTTGCAGCGTCCTCGTACGTTGACTAGTAAGGGGGGATCCCACGGAACCGCGGGGGCATCAGTCTGTTCCCGACCATCCACCACATGTAGAAGGTCCGTCACTAGGGTCTTCACTACCGGAAGGCAGGTCAAGGGGTCTTGACGATCGTGGTTCTCGTTGTCCTCGTGCTGGTGTGGGCGGTGGTCCTTGGACCGAGCCTTCTCCGACGGACTGCGGACCGCCAATCCAAAGACTCGATTGGTTCGTTCCATCGTCAGCTACACGTCCTGGGACGGACGGGCCCCTCTCTGATGCCCCCCGCACACCGCCTCGGCACCTCGAACCCCGATGCAATTCGCAGTGTTCGTGGGCGCGATGGTGCTGTCGTCGGTGGCTGGCTCGTCTCGGTGAGCAGTCGCCCGGCACCGTCGGCGTTCCTTCCGGATGCGCCCGAGGCCGGTACCCGGGCGACGCTGCGCCGTCCCGACCCGTACTTCCGTCCCGGAGCCTGTAAGCGCCGGCGGGACGTGCTCATGGTTCTGTTGTGCACGCTCACGGTGACCGGGCTCGTCGGGGTCATCCCCGCCATGCACATCCTGCTCACCGTCACCGGGTTTGTCGGGGTGGTGTTGCTGGTCTATCTCGGCCTCCTGATCCGACTGCGGAACCACGCACTCGAACGCGAGGTGAAACTGCGCTATCTGCCGCCAAGCATTGAATATGATCTCCCGATGCAGGTGCGGCGGGTCGCTTCTCGCTGAGCCCTTGGCGCTGCGACACGAAGACTTGGAAGCCCGCCTTATGGCTCGCTGCCCGGAATCCATTTGTCACCTGAGCACTTCCGCACGGGGGTACTGGCCCGTTGGTTCCAACGGTGGCGTCCTTGCTCTTGGGGCGTGCCGTACCTCGGTGGACTAGCCGGAGAACCCCTGAGGGCACTGATCGTCGCCATTGGCAGCTTTTGGGGTTCCGCGCTGAGGGCAATCGCCGATCGTCGGCTCCCGCGAGACCCTGCGGGAGACACTGGGGCATTGATCAGGCAAAATGCCAGGTCAACGGCGAGCGCTATTCTGATTGTCCCAATGGGGGTGTAGCTCAGCTGGTAGAGCGCTACGTTCGCAACGTAGAAGTCGGCGGTTCGAGTCCGCTCACCTCCACCATAAGACCCTTACTCAAACCATCGCCAAAAAGGATGCCGACCCAGTCCGCGGAGAAATTCTCCGATCCGAAGTAGGAGAAGCTCCAGTCGAGCGTTGGCCAGGATGTCTTACGCTCGTACATCGGGCGACTCCTGGCGATCTCCTGAGCCCCCATCAAGTCCTCAAAAGGCTGCTGGAACACCACCTCGGTCACCACGCCGTCATCGACGTACAACTTCTCGAAGACCGCCTCGTTCATCTTCCGACGTCCATCTGGCGTCATCCTCAAGTACATGTCCGAGGGATCACGCAGAAGCTGAATTGCGCCCTCGATCAGTCGAACTCCGATCTCAAGTTGCTCGACTGAGCCGCTCATCCGGCCAGCCACCTCGTCCCGCTTGCGCTGGGTCTGGGCCAGCCGCTTGCGGACCTTCGTAACTGCCACACCTCCTTGGGCAGCTAAGTCGATCAAGTTCTCCTCTTCCTTGTCGAGACGGTCGAGTTCGGCTTTCAGCTGCTTGGCAAGCATCCGAGATGCTTTCTCGCGCTCGTCCAGAGCTTCCCGCATCAGCGTCCTGATCCGATCAGCCAATGCAGAGTCGAAGTCGATGCTCGCGTAAACGCGCTCGACCGCGGCCTCGACGGCGTCCCCTTCCATGTATCGAGACTCGCATTTGTGTTGCTGCCGGCGGCGGCAGAAGAAGTACTGATAACGTCCGCCGTTCCCGCTGCTCCACTGCATGAGCACTCGGGACTCGATCCCATTGTCATGGCAGCGTTTGCACCACAGGGCGCCTTTCAAGAAGTGGTGATGGCGTCGCTGACGACGACCGCTGCCGCTACGCTCGTCCAGAATCGCCTGGACCTGGTCGAACAGCTCTTGGCTGATAAGTGGTTCGTGACGGCCCTTGATGATTTCGCCCTTGTACGTTACATAGCCGACGTAGTACGGATCGCGCAGCATCTCCGCCAGTTTTGAGATGGATATGGGGCCACTCGAGTACCGTCGGGATCGAGTTCGCAGACCACGTTGGGTCAATTCGTCCTGCAGCGCCTCCAATGACCAGTCACTAGTGGCGTATAACTCGAAAGCCACTCTCACGTGGGGTGCCCGTTCCTCGTCAAAGATCACGATCCCGATATTGCGGCCACCGGAGGTGTCACGCCGATTGAGGTATCCAAGAGGTGCGAGCCCGAGTGTGCCGCCACTCTTCGCCTTGGCCGACATCTTGTAGGAGATATCGGCGCCGTTGGCGGCCGATTGGTACTCGTCCACCGCTGAGAGGATGGTTTCGACCATGGCGCTCTCCGGACCCTCACCCAGGTCGACAATTGTAGAGACAACCCGAGTCCCGACCTTGGCGAGCTCTCGCTTCGTAATCGCGGAGTCGATGCTGTTTCGGAACATCCGGTTGAAGTGGTAGGCGACGATGTAGTCGATATTCCCCTGGTCCTTGACCCAGGCCAACATCTCTTGGAAAACCGGTCGCTTGTCGATGGAGGTGGCACTACGCCCAGGCTCGACGGNNTGCGTACACTTCAATTCGCAGCGCTCCCGCTGCGCTGGCAGTGAGATGCCCTCCGGGTTGTAATCGGTGTTTACCTGGGATGGCGTACTGACTCGCAGGTAGATGGCTGCGCGTTTGCCCGTCTCCTCCCCGCGCGCGACGACCTGCTTGCGTTTTGTGGTCGTTGCGTCGGTCACGATTCTGCCCCTTTCGTTGCTACATCACGTAGCTAGCTTGACGTTCATAAATTGGCCGGGCGGTGATCTCGGATAAGGCTTTGAGAGTCCAGTCGTTCGGTCGCGGGAGGCAACGAGGCGTTTGGGCCACCAGACCAATCTGATTGAGCCGGACGGATATCGCGGCCTGAGACACGCCGAAGGCGGCGGCCAGCCTCGGTAGCTCCTGCATGCCAGTGACACGGGAGCAGAAGAGCCGCTTGACCCATGGTCGCGGCATCAGGAGACACCCGGCGAAGAAGTCGCATACATGCTCGACCATGGCGGCTCTTTCGTTAGCCGGGAACTGACTGTAGATCAGGCGAACGAAACGGTCATCAATAATGTGTTTCGCCTCGTGAGCCAGGCTGAAGCGTTGGCGAGTGACCGGCTCTGAACCGTTGAGAACAACCATCCATCGACCTGCCGACCAGTGAGTAGCGCCCGACGTCGGGAACGGGATCATCCTTGTGACCTGCACATAAGGTAGATCCGAGATGATCCGCTCGGGTACAGATGGCTCTGTGATGCCAGTCAGCGCCAGGAACTTCTGCGCCTGTATCTCGGCCAGCCGCAGCGCCTCCGAGTAACGCAGTGGTCGTAGCGGCACCGTGTCCCGCAGCTGGCTGACTATGGAGCGGCTCATTCCACACTCCGGGACGTCGCGTCACTCTTGGGTTTGCTGACCTCCTTGGACTTCGGTGGGAAGACCGGCTGGTCCTTGGGGATGTCGTAGTAGCTGCGCAGAAGTTCGAAGTAGCGCTCCAAGTCGGCCACCGCCTCGGGTGGTAGCTCGTACTTGGCACGCAGGTATGGCTTGAAACTGGGCAATCGTTCCGGCGATTCGTAGCCAGCCAAGCCGTAGAGATCTTCGAAGTCCACGTTGAGCGCCCGAGCGATAGTCATAAGGTGCTTCGGCGCAGGCGACTCGTACTGCCCGTCCTCAAGCTTGCTCCAGTACGACAGATGCAGTCCTGAGAGGTCGGCAGCGTCTGCTAGCGATAATCGTCGCGACACGCGTCTCTCCCTTATGTATTCACCCAGAGTTTGATTCTTTTTATCCTTATTCATACGATTTAACCCAGATCCTTTTACTTAATTATTGCAAAAAACTTTCCGCACGTCAAATCGTTTTACCTGCTCAGAGCGTGTATCTGCGTTCAGATATCTGGTGTTAATGCTGGGAGGGAGGGTCTTGATTGATGTGGATAAAAGTCCACAAAGACCCTCCCATCCCAGCATGAGTTGCACCGGCTACTACTCGCCAGATCCTTCGGCCGACTTGGCCTGAGAACTCCGGCGGCGCCCAGTGGGCTTGGTCGTCCGAACGGTATCGGCAACGTTGCTCACCAGCTGCTCGATGGCCTTGCGCTTGGCTGACGCCTCACGCTCGACCTCGTCGAGAGCTTCTTGGGCCCGGGCAGTTAGGTCGCCACCGGCGACTTTGTGCTCGAGGTGGGAGGCGATGGCCTCGCGGATCTGTTCGATCTGGCTTGTGCCCTCAAGTTGGGCGACCAGAGTCAACAGCTCCGAGGCCTCGTCCTCCAGACGGATGGCGATGGTCTTCATGTCACCCATCCTCTCGTGACGCCGTGCCGCATGCGCGGCCGGTGGTAGTTGGACTTTTGCAGGGTCACTGCAATACCTCCTTGGTGCTGTGCGGTCGGCCATTCCCGATCGGAATCGCTCACGGAAACCGCATGACACCAACGAGGGTGCCTGGGGCCATCTCACCGACTGGCCCTTGCTTTCTCGATGCGCTCTATCGCAAGCCTCTGGTACTCGGCCGAGATCTCGACTCCGAGCCAGTCGCGGTGCAGCTGCTCGGCCACCAATCCGACGGTTCCCGCTCCCATGAAGGGGTCGAGGACGACACCCGGCAAAGTCGNNCTCGCGCAGAGTGTGCCAGCGGTCCTTGAAGCGCATCACTTGACCATCGCGTGGCTTCGGCATCTTCGACGGTGGTCCGACTGGGATGCGGGTAACAGTCACCCTCCTCTTCCATGGCATCCCGCAGCGGGTGCAGACGGCCTCGGGACAGGTAGCCAGGATGGGGCGACGGACTAGGTCAGGTGGGAACGTAGCGAAGTGCGGTCCCCGAAAACCTCGGGTTGGGATCGCCCAAACCGAACCCGGGTTACGGCCCAAAGGGTGCCCCGGCTGCCCCTCTGCCCGGGCCCGACGCAGGCCGCCCTGGCTCCCCTTGGCAAGCGGACCGGCCCAGGCTGGTGTTTCGGCCAGATCGGATGTGTCTCGCCTTCCCGCCGACGAACGGTGCGGCTCTCGGATGGCATCAAGGTCGAAGTAGTAGCGGGGTGAGCGGACCAGGAAGTAGACAACCTCGTACGTCAGGTTCAGCCGGTCGGCCACCGAGTTGGGCAGCGGATTGGGCTTGCTCCAGATGACCTTGCCCCGGACGATCCAGCCATCGGCCATGAGCGCCAGCAGCAGCCTTTCGGGGGCCGCGAGCATCCCTTTGGCAGGCGCCCCAAACTTGGGGTGGCGAGAGAAGGAGTCGCCAAGATTCAGCCACAGGCTGCCGCCGGGTTTGAGCACCCGAGCAAGCTCGGCCATCACCAGTCGTAGATCCTCCACCCAGTCGTCCACGTTGGCTTCGAGCCCGATCTGACCGAGGACGAAGTAGTCGCGCAGGGCGTAATAG
>PKWD01000066.1 GCA_003131945.1 Acidimicrobiaceae bacterium | reverse complement strand
TGGCGATGCCGGGCATGTTGTGATGCTCGGCCACCCAGAAGCGTCGGTACCCGAACCGCTCGGCGGCCCGGGCCAGTGCGGTGGACTCCTCGAGGGCGCGACCGACGGTCGAACCGTCGGCCACCGACGCCAGATCGAGAATCGACAGCGCCACCGGTGGTCGGGTCGGACCGGCGCCATCCAGTGTGAGTTCGGACATCACTAAGGCAAAACCAGGAGATGACGGCGGTTATTCCGGGCGTCGAACCGATCGAGACCGACGGGAGTGAGCAATAGTGGTCGACCATGGACCTGAATGACGTCGACCGCATCGCCGCCGCCGACAGCCATCTGGCCGTCATCGCCACCACCCGGGCCGATGGAAGCGTGCAGGCGGCGGTCGTGAACGCCGGCATGGTGGCGCACCCGGTCTCGAACAAGCCGGTGGTGGCCTTCGTCACCTACGGCCGCGCCAAGCTGTCCAACCTGAGGGCCCGTCCCCCGGCCACGGTCGTCTTCCGCAGTGGATGGCAATGGGCGGCGGTGGAGGGAACCTGCGAGATCGTGGGTCTCGACGATTCTCTCCCGGGCTTCGAACCGTCGCGTCTGGCCGCACTGATCCGCGCCATCTTCGTGGCGGCCGGCGGGACCCACGACGACTGGGCCGAGTTCGACCGGGCCATGGCCGATGAGCGACGGGCCGCCGTCCTCGTGCATCCCGAGCGGGTGTACTCGAACGCCGGCGCCACCTAGAAGCTCGTGCGGCTACGGGCTCTGGGTCAGTTCGATGACGTTGCCGTCGGGGTCCCGGTAGCGGGCCGATCGGCCCCAGGGCTGGGGTTTCGGATCATGGAGCACCTCGACGCCGGCGGACAGCGCCCGCCGGTGCGCCTCGTCGAGGTCGTCCACGCCGAAGGACACCTGGGCACGGGCGGTCGCCTGCCCGTCTTTGGACTGGTAGAGAGCGAAGTGGATGAAGGCGCCGTCGGTCCACGACGTCGCCGCGTGACGTCCGCTCGTCCACCGGTCGTCTCCGTGGTGATCGGACGGGTGGAGGCTCAGTCCGAACCCGTCCTGGTAGAGCGCCGTCGACCGGTCGAGGTCCGAGACCTCGCACACAACGGCCACCAACCGGTGGTCATCTCCCATGGGTCGAACACCCCCTGCGCTCGAGAGCCGCCGTGGCCGTCACCGGCGTCAGGGTAACGCCCCCCACCGACACGCGGTCCCGGCGCTCGACGACAATGGGCCCATGACCATCAGCGACACGGCCCCACGCCTGTTGTTGCGCGGCGGCGCCGTCGTCTCCATGGACCCCGGGATCGGTACCCTGGCCCACGGCGATGTCCTGATCGAGGGCGGGCGGATCGTGGCCGTGGCCGGCTCGCTGGGCGAGATCGACGCCGAGACCATCGACACCACGGCGATGATCGTGGCCCCGGGCCTGGTCGACACCCATCGCCACACCTGGCAGACCCAGCTGCGCGGACTGTGCGGCAACTGGACGCTCACGGACTACTTCAACGGTGTCCGCCTCACGGCCTCCCCCTGCTACGGGCCCGATGACGTAAGGCTCGGGAACCGGGCCGGCGCCTTGGAAGCGGTCGACGCCGGTGTCACCACCATCCTCGACTTCTCCCACTGCATGAACTCGCCCGACCATGCCGACGGTGCCGTCGAGGGTCTCTTCTCCTCTGGGATCCGGGCGCTGCACTGCTACGGGTTCTTCGAGTCGGCGCCGGGGGCGTCGGTCTTCGCCGACCACGCCGCCCGTCTGGGCGACTTCGAGCGGCTGGCGGCCACCGGTCGGTTCGGTGACCGGCTGCGCCTGGGGGTGGCCCTCACCGAGACCGGGCTCGTACCCTGGCGCGACACGGTGGCCGAGATCACCACGGCCCGCGGCGCCGACGTCCTCATGGCCACGCACACCGGTTGCGTCTGGGGCTCACGGGTCACCGGCGCGGTGCTCGATCTGGAGGCGGCCGGCCTGCTCGGACCCGACCAGGTCCACGTGCATGCCAACAATCTCGGCCCCCAGGAGTGGCGGGCCCTGGCGTCGGCCGGGGCCAAGGTGTCGACCTCGCCGGAGACCGAGCTCAACATGGGCATGGGCCGCCTGGCCATCGCTTCCTGCCTGGCCCACGCCATGGCGCCCACCTTGAGCGCCGACACCGTGGCGCTCAATGCGGGCGACCTGTTCACCCAGATGCGTCTGGCTCTCGCCGCTATGCGTCAGGACGACAACGACCCCATCAACCAGCGCGGGGCCATGCCCGAACGGCTCACCCACAGCGCCGGCGACGCCTTGCGGTGGGCCACCGGCAACGGGGCCGAGGCGCTCGGCCTGGGGGGCCGCATCGGCAGCCTCACCTCGGGGAAGGACGCCGACCTGATCGTCGTGGGCGGACCCGCCTTCGCCGCCTGGCCGGTGGTCGACCCCGAGGCGAGCATGGTGTTCCAGGCATCGCCGGCCACGGTGCGCCACGTTCTCATCGGCGGCCGGTGGGCCAAGCGCGACGGCGCCCTCGTCGGAGTGGACATGACCACGCTGCGACGAGATGTCGAAGCCTCGGCCGAGGGCATCCGGGAACGGATGCGCCTTCGGTCACCGACTCTGCCGCCGTCGCCGATCTTCGACGCCCAGGCCATCGAGGAGTTCGCCGCCATGAACCTGGCCGAGCGCTGAAGGCCGAACGGCCCAGGACACCGACCGCTAGCGCGGCGCCGTGCCCTCGTCCACCCGTTTCTGAGCCAGGTCGTAGAGGGTCTGCAGCTCGGCCCGAAGCTGCTCGGTGAGGGCATGGACCTGGTGGCGTGGCACCCGACCCTTGGCCGACCGCGCCGGTGCGGCCAAGGGTCGGCCCACCACCAGATGGATCTTCACCGGCCGCACCATCTTCGATCCCTTGGGCATGGCCGCCGCCGAGCCACCGATCCCGATGGGCACGATCGGGGCGCCGGTCCGCGCCGCCAAGAAGGCGGCCCCCTCGTGGAGCTCCTCCACCACCGGACCGCTGCGACGGTTTCCCTCCGGAAAGAGAAAGAGTGCCTCGCCGCGTTCGAGGACGTCCTGGGCCCGGTCGAGCGCCAACCGGTCCGCCCCTTCGCGGTGCACCGGGAAGGCCCCGATCGATTCCAGGAAGGTACCGAAGCGCGGGGCGCGCCACAGGCTGTCCTTGGCCATGTAGAAGAGCTTGCGTCGCGTCACCTCGGACACCACCAGGAAGTCGATGTTGCTGCGGTGCACCGGGGCCAGGATCACCGGGCCGGTGGCCGGGATCACCTCCGCTCCCTCGACCGTGACCCGCCAGTAGGCCCGGTTGACGGCGTGGCACAGCGCCCGTAGGCCGCGATAGGCGAACGGCGGCAGGCTGAGACCGACCTGACGTGTCTGTGTCTGGGTTTCCGTGATCGGCTTCATAGACATGCCAGAACCTCCCGGAGCACCTGGTGAGCGGATTTGCCGCTGGAGTCGATGACATGGGCGTCATTCGCCACGTCTTCGGGCGACACCAGGGGCGAGTCGGCCCGCGTGGAGTCGAGACGGTCGCGTCGTTGGAGGTCGGTCTCGATCTCGGCGACGCTGCGACCGTCGTGGCGTTCGGTGGCCCGCCGCCGGGCCCTCTCGCGCGTCCGGGCCGTCAGATAGATCTTGATGTCGGCGTCGGGGAGCACCACCATGTGGTTCTTGGCGCCCCCGAGCGCCTGGACGCGCTTGCCGNNACCGTGCCGATGTCACGCCCCTCGACCACGCCGGCACCGCGCTCGGCCACCCAGCGCCGTTGTCTCTCGACCAGAGTGGTCCGCACGTCGGCGTTGGCCGCCACCGCCGACACGGCCTTGTCGACGGCCGCCGTGCGGATGGCGTCGGTCACGTCGCGGCCGTCGACCGTCACCCTGTCGCCCACCTCGATGCGCAGACGACGGGCCGTCTCCCCCACCGCCTCGCTGTCGTTCACGTCGATCCCGTGGTCGAGAGCGAACCAGGCCACGGCCCGGTACATGGCCCCCGTGTCGAGGCGTTCGAGCCCCAGGTGCTCGGCCACGGCCTGGGCGGGACCGTTGATTCGGGTCTTCTTCCTTACGCTGAGCGATTCGCTGCCGCCGGCGTGGATGCGCTCGCCTTCGACTATCGGAGCTTCGGCCGCAGCGACGGTCAGCCCCGGCAAGTCCTCTCCCCCGCCCGCCAGCGCGAGGACTATGCGGCCGCGATCGCATTTGCCCGCTCGCTGGAGGGCGTCGATC
>PKWD01000324.1 GCA_003131945.1 Acidimicrobiaceae bacterium | reverse complement strand
CGAAGGCGAAGATCCCGCCGTCAGACGCCACTTCCCAGTAGCCCCCACCGTTCGGGGTCGAGGCGATCCCGACGATCGGCTTGTCGAGCGGGCGACCACCCATGGAGCCGTCGTAGCCGGCGTCACCGAAGGCGAAGATCCCGCCGTCCGACGCCACCAACCAGTAGCCCTTGCCGTCCGGCGTCGACGCGATCCCGACGATCGGCTTGGCCAGGTCCACTCCGGCCAACGAGTTGTAGAAGGTGGCGTCGCCGAAGGCGAAGACACCCCCGTTGGCCGACGCCAGCCAGTAGCCGCCGCCGTCCGGGGTCGACGCGATCCCGACGGCCGGAGCCGTGAGCCCGGCACCGCCGCCGTTGCCCGGCAGGTAGGGGGTGACCTGGCCCCAGGTGACGACGTCGCTCTGCGGTCCCGACGAATCGGCCAGGATCTCGGCCCATCCCGGGTACCCCTGGTATCCGTTGGCGTTGAACCCGGTGCCCATCTCACAGGGGAAGCAGGCGAGGTTCAGAAGCACGTTGTCGCGGTGTCCCCAGCACCCCGGCGCACCGGCTGACGGGCAGTCGATGTTCGACGAACCGACGCCGTCGTCGTACATCCAGAAGTAGTCGGCCTCGAGGGCGTTACCCACGGCGCCGGCCCAGTTGCTGCCCCAGTTGCTGCCCCCCTGGCCTGACGGATAACCAGCCGGCGGGGTCGGGTCGTTGCTGTCGGCGGCACCGGCAGCGGCGGCGCCGTCAAGGGCGTAGGACATGCCGGCCAGGGGGGGCAGGCCCCGGACCGTGCGCTCGAGGTTGGTGGCCACGTACATCTGCTCCTGCGCTGAGAGCGAGTACCAGTTCGTCGGCAGGACCATCCCCGGCAGGCCCTCCTTGGCCCGGCCGTTGGCGATGGCCTGGAGAGTGGCGTTCACACAGGTCGTCGAGTCGTCGTAGTGGGTCCCGGCGCAGTCGTTCAGGAAGTTCGGCGACGGGTCGATGTTGGCCGGCGGGTTCCCCGGGGGCAGGATCCCCTGGCGCGGGTAGGCCTTGGTGACCGGCTTCGGCTGGGGGCCCGACAGCCCGGCGCCCTGGGCGGAGTGGGCGGAGTGGCTGGATTGATGCACGGCCAAGGCGGCCGAGGTCGAGGACGTCGAGAGCGCCACCATCAAGAGCAACGGAAGTACGGTCAGCCCGGTGACTCGGAAGAGTCGACGAACCTGGGGGCACGGATGTCGGGAGCTGGTGCTTCCGGCGGCCGCCCCTTTCCTTGATAGCAAGTTGATCGTATTCACTAATAGAAGTTATCGGACTACCTACAGCGTTTATTAATGGGGCTAAGGGGAAAATTGTCGCGACTTGTGAAAATTGTGACCACTTTCGGGGCAATTTGCCTGGTCACAGGGTGTGGCAATCCCACTACCAGTGGGGCCGCCGAGCTGGCTAGAAGCGCCACCAGGGGCACCGAGGCCTACATCTGCAACTTCGGCTACGACGACCAGCCGGGCACAACCCTCACCACCCTCGACCTCGGATCCCGACCCCTTCGGGCCGCCATTTCGGCCGGGGGTCGGGCCGTGGCGGGGGGGCCGGTCGAGGGGGGTCCGACACTGGGCCGATCCGTCTCCACCGGCTCCCTGCCCTCGGCCGTGGCCGCCACCCCGAACGGCCGCCTCCTGCTCGTCACCGACCAGGGCAACGACCAGCTGGCCGTCGTCGACACCGCCACCGACGCCGTGATCTCCCACATCCTCGTCGGAGTCGAGCCCGATGCCGTGGCCGTGAGCCCGAACGGAAAGACGGCCCTCGTGGCCAACGTCGACGACGACACCGTCACCCCGATCGACCTGACGACCCTGCGGGCCGGCCATCCCATTCCCGTCGGCTCCCGGCCCGACGCCGTGGCCATCGGCGGCCCCGACGGCACCACCGCCCTGGTGGCCGATCTCGAAGGCAACGCTGTCACCCCCGTCGATCTCTCCACCGGGACCGCCGGGACCCCGATCCCCGTCGGCATGGAGCCCGAAGCCCTGGCCATCAGCCCCGACGGCACCACCGCCCTGGTGGCCGATTTCGGCTCCGACGCCGTGACGCCGATCGATCTGGCCACGCTGCACCCCGGGGCCCCCATCCCCGTCGGCACCGGGCCGACCGGCCTGGCCGTCACCGCCAGCGGACCGGGTGGTGTGAGCGCTGATCCCACCGCCTGGGTGACCACCGGCATGGATCTCGTCCCCCTCAACCTCACCGTTCTCCGGGTCGGTGTGCCGGTCACCGTCGGTCACCTGGCCGAAGCCGTGGCCGTCACCAACGACGGCGCCACGGCCTGGGTGGCCGGCCAGGACGCCACCGTCACCCCCGTCGACCTCACCACCGGGACAACCGGGACCTCTGTCTACGTCGGGGGTCGCCCCGAGGCCATCCTCATTCCCCCGCCGCGACGCTGAGCTCCCGGCCGCCGGGCGCCGCGCCGGCCCGCTGGGCGCCTCGCTGCGCCGTTGGGCTCGCCGCGCCATGGAGCGTGAAGCGGCTGACGGCCGTACCAGGAAGGACGCTGACGGCTGAGCCGACCTCCGGTACGCCGGGTGGCGCGTTTTCAGCTTCATGCGGTTGAGTAGGCAAGTAACGAAACCGATCCGACCCCGAGGACCGTCCATGCCGTTCGACTTGTCAGAGGTGCTCCGTGAGCGCCACGGCGAGAATTCCCGTCTGCATGCCCGGTACGTGAACCCGCAGATGGCCCGGCTGCTGAAGACGATCGGCTTCGACCGTGACTACGTCCGCGGCGAGGGGTGCTACCTCTTCGACGCCGAGGGCCGGCGCTACCTCGANNCGCCGTGAAAAAGGCGCTGCACGATGCCATCGACGCCGACCTGCCCAACCTGATCCAGTTGGACTGCGCACTCCTGCCCGGTGTGCTGGCCGAAGCTCTCGTGTCCAGGAGCCATCCGGGGATCGAGCGGGTCCTGTTCACCAACTCGGGCGCCGAGGCCATCGAGGCGGCCATCAAGTTCGCCCGTCACGCCACGTCACGCAACCGCATCCTCTACGCCGATCACGGATTCCATGGCCTCACCACCGGAGCGCTCTCGTTGAACGGAGGGAAGGAATTCCGCGACGGCTTCGGTCCGCTTCTCCCGGCCGACAAAGTCACTTTCGGCGACATCGAGGCGCTGGCCCGGGAGCTGCGCACCGGCGACGTGGCCGCCTTTGTCGTCGAACCGATACAAGGAAAGGGCGTCAACGTCGCCCCCGAGGGCTACTGGCACGCGGTCGAGGAGCTCTGCCAACGCCACAAGACACTGTTCGTCATGGACGAGGTCCAGGCCGGGCTGGGGCGGACAGGGAAGTTCTTCTGTCACGAGCACTATGACATCCAGCCCGACATGATCACCGTCTCCAAGGCCCTGTCCGGTGGCTACGTCCCGGTGGGAGCCATGCTGAGTTCGGCCAAGGTCTCCGACAGCGTCTTCAGTTCGATGGACCGGGCCGTGGTCCACTCCTCCACCTTCGCTCAGAACCAGATGGCCATGGTGGCCGGTCTCGCCACCCTCCAGGCCTTCGACGACGAGGACATCCTCGACCGCGTCCGGCGGACGGGCGAGTCCTTCATGAAGGCCTTGGCTCCCCTGGTCGAGCGCCACGAGTTCCTCCACGAGGTCCGGGGGCAGGGTCTCATGATCGGTCTCGTCTTTGCCGAGCCCTCCTCGCGAGCGCTCCGGGTCCGCTGGAAAACCCTGGAGGCGATCCGCACGGCACTGTTCTCCCAGCTCATGGTCGTGCCGCTCTTCCACCGCCACCGGATCCTCACCCAGGTGGCGGCCGACAACGTGAACATCGTCAAGCTCCTGCCCCCGCTCATCTGTGGCGACGAGGAGGTCGACTACTTCGTCGACGCCCTCGACGACGTCCTGACCGCCGCCGCCGACGGATCGAGCCTGTTCTTCGAGTTCGGTCGGACCATGGCCAAGAGCGCCCTCCGACGCTCTCCCCACTGAGACGCGCCGGCCGTCATGGAGCTGTCGTCACAGGATCGAGTTCTCGTCACCGGGGCCAGCGGCTTCATCGGCTCGGCCGTCACCCGGGCCCTGCTCGCCCGGGGGGTACAGGTCGTGGCCCTCCTCGAGCCCGGTGGTGATCACACCAATCTGGACGGTCTCGAGCTCGAGCGCCTCGAGGTGGACCTGCGCGACCCCGACGGCGTGGACGGTGCCGTGAAGGACTGCCGGGCCATCTTCCACGTCGCCGCCCTCTACCGCTTCTGGGCCCGCGACCGTCGGCAGTTCTTCGACGTGAACGTGGGTGGATCGCGCAACATCATGGACGCGGCCAAGCGCGCCGGAACCGAGCGTCTCGTCTACACGAGCACCGTCGGCACCCTGGGACTCGAGAGCGGCCGCCACGGTCGTCCCTCCGACGAGAGGTCCTACGCGGAGGTCTCCCACCTCTTCGGCTCCTACAAGCAGTCCAAGTACGTCGCCGAACACGAAGTGCTGCGCGCCGCCGCCGAAGGCCTCCCGGTGAGCATCATCCTCCCCACCTTTCCGGTCGGACCCGGTGACCGGGCTCCCACCCCGACCGGCCAGCTCGTCCTCGACTACCTGAACGGTCGGGTGCCCGCCTACGTGGACACTGTCTTGAACGTGGCCCACGTCGACGACCTGGCCACCGGTCAGCTCCTCGCCCTCGAGCGAGGAGCGGTCGGACGGAGCTACATCCTCGGTGGGGAGAACTACAGCCTCAAGCGTCTCCTCGACACCCTGGCCGCCGTCACCGGACTGCCCCGGGCACGGCTCCCCGTCCCCCGTGCTCTGGCTCTCGGGGTGGCCCGCGTCTCTGAATTCATCGAGGGGAACCTCCTGCACCGGCACCCGTCGGTCCCCCTCGAGGCGGCCCGGATGTCCACCACCCGCATGGCCTTCGACGACACCCGGGCCCGCCAGGAGCTCGGCTACTCGCCCCGGCCCGCCGCCGACGCCCTCGCCGCCTCGGCCCATTGGTTCGTGGATCAGGAGAAGGTTGTACCGGCCCGGAGGGACAAGGTCGTCTGGGCCGGCTGATTAGGGCCTCGTGGCCGGTGTCGCCTGAGGATGGGGTCCGGTAGCCTCGCCGCAAGTGCTCAAGGGCCCGACGCGGGCCAACGAGAGCCTCGAGGAGAAGACTTGTCATGGCCAGCGAAGGCCTCCACGAACCTCAGGAACTCATGCGGGAGGCGACGATCGACCGGCACCGGGCGATCGCGCGCGCACCGATCCCGGCAGGGTCGGTGCCCGAGCGGCCGGCTGCCTACGGCATCCCGGCCGAGCCCGACACGGCGCTGTGGGACGCGGTGCGGGCGCTGCCCGCGAAGCAGCGCGGCGCGGTCGCCTATCACTACCTCGCCGACCTGCCCTACCTCGAGGTCGGCAAGCTCCTGGGCACCAGCGAGGCCGCCGCGCGCCGCAGCGCGGCCGACGGCATCGCTGCCCTCCGTAACGTCTATCAGCCGGAGGCATCCGCATGATGACCACAGAACCCGACGCCGCCTTCCTGTCGTCCCTGGCGGCGACCGACGAGCCGGCCTACGCCCGGCTGCGAGCCCGGTTGGCCGGCCAGGCCCAGCAGGCCGGGATCCTCGATGTCGCTTACCGCACGATCGGCACCCCGGTCGGCGAGCTGCTGCTCGCCGCGACCGAACGCGGCCTGGTCCGGGTGGCCTACCCGGCCGAGGACCACGACGCGGTCCTGGCCGCGCTGGCCGGCCAGGTCAGCCCGCGGGTACTGCGCGCTCCCGCGCGTCTCGATGCCGTGGCGCGCGAGCTCGATGAGTACTTCACCGGGACCCGGCGCGCGTTCGGGGTGAGCCTCGACCTGCAGCTGGCGCACGGGTTCCGCCGCGTCGTCCTTGAGCACCTGCGCGAGATCGGCTACGGCACGACAGCCAGCTACGGGGCCGTGGCCGCGGCGTCAGGCAGCCCGGCGGCGGTACGCGGCGACCCTGTCTTCTTTGGCGCCGACCTACGCGTGCCGGTGCTGTGCGTGGAGTCCGAAACCGATCTCATGAACCTCGGCTATCTGGAGGCGCGCCAGGACGATGCCGGATCGTTCGTCCTGTGGGAGATCGCCGGAGCAGCGCACGCCGACGTCTACACATTCGTCGCCGGCCCGATCGATACAGGACGCCTTCCGATCGACGAGTTGGCCCGGGCCTGGGTCCCGGCCTCCACGGTCTACGGCATGGAGCTCGACCTACCGGTGAATGCCGGCCCGCAGCACTACGTGATGAATGCGGCGGTGGCGCACCTGGACCGATGGGTCAGCGACGGTTGGCGGCCCCCCGAGTCACCTCGCCTCGAGGTACGCAACGGGATTTTCGTCACCGACACCCATGGCAACGTGAAGGGCGGCATCCGGACACCGCAGGTGGACGTTCCGACGGCCGTGCTGTCGGGCCTGGGCAACAGCGGGCACCAGATCGCGTTTCTGTGCGGGAGCACGACACCGTTCGACGGCGAAAAGGTCGGCTCTCTGTACGCATCGAAGGATGACTACCTCGAACGATTTGCCGCCGCCACCGAAACAGCAGTGGCGACGGGCTTCGTTCTCAGCGATGACGCCTCCGAGATGGCGGCCATCGCAGGCATCAATTCGCCGGTCTGACCGCTGCTCCCCCGGCGCTCCGATCGGCCCGGGGCTACAGTGTCCGCCACCGGAACCGACAGAGAGGCAACGTGGAACTTCGCCGCGGGAGCCTGGCCATCACAGCTTCGGTGTTGGCGGTCCTGCTGGCCGTCTGGTCGATCCCGGCCGGGTCGTCGACGCCACCCACCGGGCCCGTCCCGTCGACGGCGCCCGGCGTATCGGCACGCTCGATCATCGTGGGCAGCCTGGCTACCGCGTCGGGGGCACTGGCGGGACAATTCGGTCAGATCGTGTATGGCGTGAAGGCGTATTTCGATGCGGTGGACGCCAAGGGCGGCGTCGACGGCCGCAAGATCGACCTGAAGTACCAGGCCGACGACACGGGGAACCCGACGAACGACACCACGCAGGCCCGAAATCTCGTCGAAGAGGATCACGTGTTCGCCGTCGTCGGCGTCGGCACCCCGTTCTTCACCGGGGCCTCGTTCTTGGCCGCCGAGGGCGTTCCCGCTTTCGGGTACCTGGTTTCCCAGGACTGGAACAAGCACCCGGACCTCTTCGGTGCCTACGGGTCCTTTCTCAACTACTCGGAGGTTGAGCCCGGGCTGGTGGACATAGCCAAGCAGTTGAAGGCGAAGTCGGTGGCCGTGGTCGCCTACAACATCGGGGCAGTCCGAAGACGCCTGCGCGGCAGTGGTCAAGGGCTTGAAGTTGGCTGGCGTCCACGTGGGGTTCCAGGACCTGGCTTTCGGATTGGGCGCCAACCCCACCGCCGACGTCCTTTCCATGAAAGCCTCGCACACCGACTTCCTGATCTCATGCATGGAGGGATCGGACAACCTGGCCTTCGACCTGGCCATGCACCAGAACGGCATCACCACATTCCACACCCTCTGGCTCCAGGGCTACGACCGCGCCTACCTGAAGCAGGACCCGGCGGGCATGGTCGGCTCCATCTACCTCGAAGAGCACGTGCCCTTCGAAGCAGCGACCCAGTTCCCCGGTCGCTACCCGGCGATGGAGCAATACCTGAAGACCATGAAGAAGTACGAACCGAAGTGGACGTTCAACGATCTCGCCTTTGAGGGCTATCTGAACGCCGTGCAGTTTGTCCAAGGGCTCAAGGAGCAGGCCGCCACAGGCAAGGCACTGACCCGGGCGAACCTGATCGCCGCCATCAACAAGGAGAGGGCCTTCACCGGAGGGTTGACGACACCGGTGAATTGGTCGAAGGCCCACACCACCGATGCATCGGTCCTATGCGGATCTCTCGTGGAGGTCGAGCGTGGTGACGTGCTCAAGGTGGTCTACGCCAAGAAGGGCGAGGTCTTCGCCTGCACCAACCTCAAGGGCAAACTTGTCCCACCGCCGCCCGGGTCGCCCGGCCTCTGACGGGCAGGCCTGACGCCTGCGACACCCGGGCTTCCGACACGCGGTCGGTCACAGCAGCCCCGACCAGGCGAGTCGCTCGGCGGAGGCGGGATCGGATTCCAGGTGACAGGGCACACCGAAATACATCGTGGTCCGTCTTCTCGTGTCATAAGCCGGCCATTCGGGTCGCGCGTCGTTCACCGGCGAGCCGGTGCGGACGAAGGCGATCCAAGCCGCGTGCATGGCGTCGGCCACCGATTGGGGAGGCTCGGGCCCGGTGAGCAGCTCAGCGCCGGCCTTGTGGAGATTGTCGAAGACGAACGGGATCTCGAGTGCATGGCACGAACCGAGGCGACCGTCGAAGGCGGTGGAGGCGTATTCGAAGAGGTACATGAAGGTGTTCTCAGGTTGGTGCGCGGCCTGGGACTCGGCCATCCGGATGGCGGGGACGCGGAACATCCGGTCGGTCATGATGCCTTTGAAGAGCGCGTCATCGTCGTCCTGAGCCCGCGCGCCGCGGTAGGCGGCGGCAACAGGTTCGGGTTTGTCCACGAACCTCCTCAACCGCCGAATCAGCGTGTCGACGTCCTCCACCCTCCTGTCCATGAGCCCGAACAAGTTCCACTCGTCGCGGGTGGTCCCCGTCAGCAGAGGGATGGAGTCGGCCAAACCATCACGGATGGCCTCTGCCGGATGGCGGGGCAACACCGCACCGTCGATGACGGGGCCGAACGGCAGGCCCGACGCCGAGGTCACGGGGCGCTGTATATGACCGGAGACCATGGCCTGCGACACCGCCTGCTGCGCCTCGAGGAGACGGGCCGGCTCGGCTGTGGCCACGGCTTCGAGGCCCCCGCCGCCCAGCTCCTTCAGGAACGCTCCGGTGACCACGGTGGCGCTCTCCATCGACGACACGTTGTGGGCGGCGCCACTTTGGGCGATGGCCTTGGCGAACAGACCTGTCGCTGCCGGGGTACCGAGCAGGGTGCCGACGCTCATGGCGCCGGCCGACTCCCCGAAGATGGTGACGTTGTCGGGGTCGCCCCCGAAGCCGTCGATGTTGTCGTGCACCCATCGGAGGGCCGCTATCTGGTCGAGAAGGCCGTTGTTGCCCGACGTGTCGTAGTCCGGGTCGAGGTGGCCGAGCTCCAGCCAGCCCAGCGCGCCGAGGCGGTAGTTGATGCTCACCACGACCACATCGCCGTGTCGTACGAAGTTCGCCCCGTCGTACCAGGGCATGGCGCCGGTGCCGTTCACGAAGGCACCCCCGTGGATCCACACCATGACCGGCCGGCGCGCATCGTCGAGGGCCGGGGTCTGGACATTCAAGAAGAGGCAGTCCTCGCTCCAGTCCGGGGCCGGGGCGGCGCCAAGGGCACCGAGGCTGTCGCCCACCTGAACGGCCACGCGCCCGAAAAGGGTGGCGTCGCGCACGTCACTCCAGCCTTCATGGGGTTCCGGCGCCTTGAAGCGGCGATCCCCGATGGGCGGGGCGGCAAAGGGCACCCCGGCGAAGAGAAGGACGCCTCCTTTTTGGCGACCGGCGATCTTCCCCGATGTCGTGTCGGCGATCACTGCCATGCGTTTTCCCCTCCCGTTTGCCCCCGCCGAGCGGGCCCGGTGCCCAGGATGCCAGACAGGCCGGGTCGATCGATCGGGTCTCCCCCTCTCCCTCCCAGTCTTGGGCAATAAACTAAGAGTTTTCTTGTTTTATCCTGATGGAAGGTACATGCTGTCGGAAACCCGGCGCAGAGACCTCGGGTCGGAGGAGGTGGGCCATCATGCCGGTCGCCATCGTCACAGGAGCATCCAAGGGGTTGGGGAAAGCCCTGGCCAGAGGCCTGGCGGAGCAGGGGTGGTCCCTCGTGCTCGATGCCCGGAGTCAGCCCGCACTGGCTCACACCGAAGTCGAGGTCCGCACTCTCTTGACCGGTGATGCACGGGTAAGGGCTGTCGCCGGCGACGTGACCGACGCCGCTCATCGACGGACCCTGAAGGTGGCGGCCGAGGAGCTCGGCGGGCTCGACCTGCTCGTGAACAACGCCAGCACCCTGGGCCAGAGTCCGCTGCCCCGGGCCGCCGACATGTCGCCGGACACCCTCCGGCGCGTCCTCGAGGTCAATATGGTCGCCCCCCTGGCGCTGATCCAGGAGACGCTTCCCCTCCTACGACGGTCGGCGAACCCGCGCATCATCAACGTCACCTCTGATGCGTCGGTCGATCACTACGACTCATGGGGCGGCTACGGGTCGTCGAAGGCGGCGCTCGACCACCTGAGCGCCACGCTCGCCGTAGAGGAACCCGACATCAGGGTGTGGGCCGTCGACCCGGGCGACATGCGTACCGACATGCACCAGGACGCGTTCCCCGGCGAGGACATCTCCGATCGTCCCCAGCCCGATTCGGTCGTGCCGTCGCTGCTCGCCCTCGTTGCCGGGGTCACGCCGAGCGGGCGGCTCAAGGCCGCCGAGTTGGCGACGGCGGTCGGTGGTGCACCATGACCCCGACCCTCACACCGATGGTCGTACGTCCGTTGGCCGGACTTCACGACTTCACGCTTCCGCCGGAGCTCGAAGCGACACGCCCGCCCGAGGCCCGCGGCATGACGCGCGACGCGGTACGCATGATGGTCGCCCGACGCGGCGCCGGCACCGTGGAGCACACCACTTTCACCGAGCTCCCGCGCCTGTTCGAGGAGGGCGACCTGCTCGTGGTGAACACGTCGGGGACCCTGGCCGCCGAATTACAGGGTGTCGACCCCTACGGCGATCCGCTCCAGATCCACTTGTCGACGCAACTGCCCGCCAACCTGTGGACGGTGGAGCTGCGCCACGATGGTCAACCGGTCTTCACGGCGGCGGCCGGTGACACGATCGCACTCGCCGCCGGAGGCCGGCTCGATCTCCTCACGCCCTATTCACACCATCCCGAAGGAGTACGGCTGTGGGTGGCCACGCTCTCGACGCCGGTGCCCTTGCTCACGTTCCTCGCCGTCCACGGCGAACCGATTCGTTACGGTTACGTCCAGGGGACCTGGCCCATCACGATGTACCAGAACGTGTACGCCACCGAGCCGGGATCGGCCGAGATGCCGAGCGCCGGGCGGCCCTTCACCCCCGAAGTGCTCGCCCGGCTGGCCGCCCGCGGCGTAGGTGTCGTGCCCATCGTTCTGCACACCGGCGTCGCCTCACTCGAGGCCTCCGAGCCGCCGTACCCCGAGTACTACCGGGTCTCGGCCGCTACGGCGCATCGCATCAATGACACCCGCCGTGAGGGAGGCACGGTGGTGGCGGTCGGAACCACCGTGATACGTGCGCTCGAAACGGTCGTCGACCGCCGCGGCCATGTCCGTGCCGGGAGCGGATGGACCGAAACCGTGATCACACCCGATCGGGTCGTGCGTTCGGTCGACGGCCTGTTGACGGGATGGCACGAGCCAGAAGCCTCCCACCTGGCCATGCTCGAGGCCGTGGCCGGTCGGCCCCTCCTCGAACGGTCGTACACTGCCGCTCTGAAGGAAGGTTACCTGTGGCACGAATTCGGCGACATCCACCTCGTCCTGCCGTGAACGGTCTGGTGCTGCGGTGACGGAAGGCGAGGAGGTCATGGAGCCCCCCCTCCAGGCCGTGCCCCCGACACGACGGGCCATCCTGGTGGCGTTGAAGCGAGGGGGACCTCAACGGGCCCAGGATCTGGCCGCCGATCTCAACCTGTCGGTCGCCGCCGTTCGTCAACAGCTGGGGCGGCTCGAATCCGACGGGTTGGTAGCGCATCAGGCCGACCCCGACGGCCGAGGCCGGCCGACCCATGTGTACGAGTTGACCTCGATGGCCGACCTACTGTTCCCCAAGCGCTACGGGGATCTGACGACCGAGCTGCTCAGCTACCTCGGTGGTTCCAATTCCCGGCAGGTCGAGGACCTTTTCGAGCAGCGCCGGCGTCGCCGACTGCACGATGCCCAACCCCGGTTGGACAGCCGATCCCTCGAAGAGCAGGTGGCGGAGCTGACCGCCATCCTCGATGAGGACGGTTATCTGGCCGACGTGCAGCGCCTCGATGACGGAGGCTGGCGCATCACCGAACACAACTGCGCCATCCTGTCGGTCGCCCAAGGATTCCGTCAGGCCTGCTCGAGTGAGCTGTCGTTCATCCGCGACGCGCTCCCGGGCGCCGAGGTGCAGCGAGTCGCCCATCTGATGGAGGGCGCCCACGTGTGCGCTTACGAGGTCAGACCGGCGTCTCGTATACCTTGAGGTCGTCATCGAGCTCAAGGACTGAGGCCCACCATGCAGATCGGCGTCGTTTTTCCCCAAACCGAGATCGGCGGCGACGCCGGCGCCGTACGAGCGTACGCACAGCGGGTGGAAGAGCTCGGATATGCACACGTCGTCGCCTACGACCATGTCGTGGGTGCCGATCCGGCGGTCCATAAAGGCTGGGAGGGGCCCTACGACCTCCATTCGACCTTCCACGAACCACTCGTGATGTTCGGCTACCTGGCCGCGCTCACTTCCCTGGAGCTGGTGACGGGCATCATCATCCTCCCGCAACGGCAGACGGCGTTGGTGGCCAAACAGGCGGCCGAGGTCGATCTTCTCACCGGGGGCAGATTCCGTTTCGGTGTTGGTCTCGGATGGAACGCCGTCGAGTACGAAGCCCTGGGCAAGGCCTTCTCCGACCGGGGCCAGCGGATCGAACGCCAGGTCGAGCTGCTCCGGCGCCTGTGGACCGACCAAAGCGTCACCTACGAGGCCGACGACGAGCACGTGAACGGCGCGGGCCTCGCCCCGCTGCCCGTGCAGCGGCCCATCCCCATCTGGTTCGGGGCGGCTTCTCCGCGCGCCTACCGGCGTGCCGGCCGGCTCGGCGACGGCTGGTTCCCACTGGTCCCGCCGGGCCCGAAGCTTGACGATGCCCGGTCATTGGTCGACGCCGCTGCTGTCGACGCTGGCCGGGACCCGAGCACTCTCGGCCTCGAAGGCAGGGTGAGCTGGGGCACAGGGGGCGTGGCATCCCTGGCCGACCACGCCGAACGCTGGCGGAAGATCGGAGCCACCCACCTCTCGGTGAACACGATGGGTGCCGGACTCGGCTCGGTCGATGCCCACCTGGACGCCCTGTCGGCGTCCGCTGCCGTCCTGGGACTGCACGGCGGCTGAACCGCCCGCTGTCGCCCTAAAGACGCGTCTGATCCGACCCGGCCGACCGTGGCCGGGACCGGCTCCGGATGGTCCGTAGGGTGTACCCGCACCCGGCGGCGCACCCGAGAGAGACAATGATCCCGCCCGGCGCCGTCGACGGATTGGATGCCACAACGGCACCGAGGACGCAGACCCCGGCGAGCGAGGCGGCGATCAGCCACAGTACGCCTTTCCCGATAGTCGGTCCTGCCGGGATGTCGTGCTGAGGACCGGCTCCGGAGCCGCTCCGGCCTTTTCTCCGTAGGTCCTGGGCACCCGACGGACTGAAGAGGCTCACGACGGCGAAGCCGAGGGCGACGTCGAGCAAATGGAGGCGGATCCCCTCGGGGGCGACGGCACCGACGATGATCACGACAACAGCCAACGCCTCGGCCGTCACGGCAATAAGGCGGGTCTTCGGATGGATAACGGTCCGCCACAAGTAGCGGCGCAACTCCCTGGTCAGACGCAACACGAAGCGGGTGACGAACAGCCCGGGAACAAGTAGAAGGGCCAGCGGTGCGATGCGTGAGGCCACGGTGCCGGAGTTACCGAAACCTCGGGCGATGATGGCGGCCACCAGGAGTAGGCCGGCGGCCCGGGCGAGGAACGTGCCCACGGCGACGTCGAGATTGTGACGGCTGACCCCTGCCCTCGGATCGGTCTGCACCGCCGTGGCGAAGCCCATCGTGGCTTTGGCCAGACTTCCCGCCGTCCCGCTACGCAGGTGCAGACGCGCAATCTCGTTGTGGGCGACCGTGTTGTCAGGGTCGATCTCGAGGGCCTTGCGGTACGAATCGAGAGCCGCTTTGCGATTGCCGGCCGCCGCTTCCACGAACCCGCAGGCGATATGGGTGTCAGGGACGAGGGGCGCAAGGTCCCGCGCTCGCTCGGCGGTCATGCGCGCCTCTCCGCGGTCCGATGTGGCCGGGATCAGAGCCTGGGCCAACCGGGTCAGACCGCGCCACGACCAGGGGTCGAGGCGAACCGCCTCCCGGGCGGCGGACACAGCCTCACCGTGGCGACCGAGCCGGCTGAAGGCGAGGCTGGCCAACCGGTGCACCCACTCCAGATCAGGTGCGAGAGCCACGGCCCGGCCGGCGGACTGAAGGGCCGCCTCGGAATCGCCGAGACCGAGCTGCGCCTGGGCCATGAGGCACCAGCCCCGGGGAGCGTCGTGATCGATGCTGATAGCCCGGGTCAGGACGGCCATGGCCTCGTCGAAGCGGCGGAGCTCGATCAGGGCCTCGGCGCGGCGGAGCTCGCTCCTGGCGTCGAGGGGAACGTCGGTCATACGAGGCGGCGTTTGCGCAGATATGTCAGGAGCTCGTCATAGGTGCCGTCTTCGTTGGCGAACTGGGCCACGTTCTTGGCCGTCTCGAGCCAAGGGCCGATCGACGGCTTCACGTCCTGCACGGCCTGTTCCAGATCCTCCATGCCGATCATCCGCGCCGTACCCGAACGGGCCGAGTCGAGCAAGGCGCGCTCTGCCGCGTTTTCGCAGATGTACGCCAGGTCGGCCCCCGAGTATCCGTCGGTCCGGCGGGCCAATCGGACCAAGTCGACGTTGGCCACCGGTCGAGACTGCAGGTGATAGCGGAACACAGCCTGACGCGCCTCTTCGTCGGGCGGAAGGACGAGGAGCATCCGGTCGAAGCGGCCAGGCCGACGCAGAGCCACATCGATGTCCCAGGGATGGTTGGTCGCCCCCAGCACGTAGACCCCCTCGTTGAGGTTCTGGACGCCGTCCAACTCGGCTAGGAGCTGGTTCACCGTGCCGCGCGCGGCGTTGTTGCGGAGATGACTCCGCTTCTGACCCAGAGCATCGATCTCGTCGAGAAAGACGACGCAGGGGGCGCTACGTCGAGCCGTCTCGAAGAGCTCGTGCACGTTCCGCTCGCTCTGACCGACGTACATGTCCAAGATCTCAGCCAGCGATACGGCGAGGAACCTCGCTCCCATCTCACCGGCGACGGCCCGGGCGATGAACGTCTTGCCGCAACCCGGGGGGCCGTAGAGCAGGAGCCCGCCGCGCAGAGACTTGCCGTAGAGCCGCACGAGGTCCGGGTTACGCAGTGGGGCCAGAAAGGCAGCCTCCAAGCGCTCCTTGACCTCGACCATCCCCCCGACATCGGAAAGGCGCAAACCGGCGGGCTCGACGTCGAAAGCGCCGGTCCCGACACCCTCCTCGTCCACGAAGGCGGGCGGGATCACGCCTTCGAGACCCGCTTCGAGCCGACGGAGGCTCTCCTTCTCATCATCGGTGAGCCCGTCCGACTGTGATCGGGGCAGCGTCCCGTGAGGTGGT
>PKWD01000079.1 GCA_003131945.1 Acidimicrobiaceae bacterium | reverse complement strand
TCCCTCATCCCTTCGGCCCCGACCTCGCCGGCCTGATCGACGACGGATCCGGCCATCGGCCGACGCCGGTGCCGTCCCCCGTTCCCGTCAGGGCCGGCGGCCGCAAAGTGACGCGCTGGACAGTCTCGGTCATGGGGGGAGCGAAGCGTCGGGGGCGGTGGCGGCTGCGGGAGAAGACCAATGCCGTCGCCATCATGGGCGGCTGTCTGCTCGACCTGCGCAACGCCGAGGTCGAGGGTTCGGGCGTCGTCATCAACGCCATCGCCGTCATGGGCGGCATCGAGATCATCGTCCCCGAGGGCATCGAGGTGGAGCTCGGCGGCATCGCCATCATGGGTGGCAAGGATGCCCGGGGACTGAAGGACGTCGCTCCCCTACCGGGTTCGCCCGTCATCTGGGTGAAGGCGTTCGCCTTCTGGGGCGGCGTGACCGTCCGCAGCAGGCCGGCCGGAGGCGAGTTGTCACCGGGCCCGCGGCTGGTCGACGTGGTGACCCAAGGCCCGGACGACGTCGGCGCCGAGCTCAAGGCCGGAGACCTCCCTGACGGCACGGTCACCATCATGTTCAGCGACATCGAAGGCTTCACCGCCATCACCGAGCGGTGGGGCGACCGGCGGGCCATGGATGTTCTGCGGGAGCACAACGGCATCATTCGCCAACGCGTGGCCACGTCCGGGGGCCACGAGATCAAAGCCCAGGGTGACGGCTTCATGATCGCCTTCGGCGGCGCCAGCAACGCGCTTCACTGTGCTCTCGGCATCCAGAGTGATTTCGCCGCCCGCAATGATGCGAAACCCGACGTGCCCGTCCAGGTCCGCCTCGGACTCCACGCCGGCGAAGCCATCCGTGACGGCAACGACTTCCTGGGCGGCGCCGTGATCCTGGCCGCCCGCATCTCCGAGCTGGCCCAGGGCGGCGAGATCCTGGTCTCGTCGGTGCTGAAGGACCTCTGCGACCTGAGCGGCGAGTTTCAGTTCGAGCACGGCCGGGACGTCCATCTGAAGGGGGTGTCCGAGTCCCGCCGGGTCTACTCGGTCACCGTGGCGAGATCTGAGGACCGCTGAGCCGGCAGTCACAAAGGCGCCTTCGACCATCGCGTCGGGAGCGTCGAGCCGGCGTGACCCGGACCGCTCAGGAGTGTCGGCGCAGAAAGTCGGCCAGGGGGCCGTTGACCTCGTCGGGATGACTCAGATTGGACGCATGGCCGGCCCCGGCGATGCGAATGAGTCCTTCGCAGTGGGGAAGCTCCTTGGCCAGGCGTTCCGCTCTGTCCATGGGGAAGGCGGCGTCGGCCTCGCCATGGAAGATGACGGCCGGAGCGACGATCTGCGGGACCCGGTCCCACAGGTCGTCGCGACCCATGAGGGTTCGGAACGGCTCGGCGATGGCCTCTTTGGCAGCGGCCTGCCACTTGGCCACCCAACCGGAGTCGTCGTAGCCCGGGCTCATGATGATGCCGGCGACGGCGCCGGCCAGCGCATCGGACGGGCCGTTGATCACCCATTCGCTGTTCATGGCCTCGTAGGCGGGTCTCGTCTCTGGCGGCTCGACCCCGGCGTCGGTGTCGATGAGCCCGAGACCCCTGACCCGCGCCGGTGACGTCAGCGCCGCCCGCAGCGAGAGGAAGCCACCCTGGGACATACCGACGAAGAAAGCGGCGTCGATGTCGAGTTGGGAGAGAAGGGCCAGCGCATCATCGGCCGAGTCCCAATAGGAGAAGGGTCCCCGGGCCTCGGTCTGACCGAAACCGCGCTCGTCCCAGGTGATGCAGCGGAATTCGTCGGACAGGGCTGCCACCTGCGGCTCGAACATCTCGTGGTCCATGAGGAAGCCATGGCTGAAGATGACAGCCGCCCCCGGGCCTCCCGAGTCCTCGAAGTAGATGTGTTGGTCGTTGACGTCCGCAAAGGCCATGGTTCTCCTCCCGGAGACTCGTCTTCTCCAGATCATGCCTCGCCGGCGGAGGCGGGGCCGTGCGCCGATCGCTCAGGGGTTGTCGACCCCGAGCATCTCCCGCAGCGCCGCCTTGTCGAGCTTCCCCATCGGCGTCCGGGGCAACGGCCCGTCGCCGACAACGATCCGACGCGGGCGTTTGTAGTCGGCCACCCGGTCGGCCAGGAATTCGGTGGCCGTCTCGAGGTCGAACGTCGTCCCGTCTCGGAGCCGGACCACGGCGGCCACATCTTGTCCGAGGATGGCATGCGGTACGCCGAGGACGGCCGCCTCGACGATGTCGGGATGTTCGTGCAGGGCGCTCTCCACCTCGATGGAGGAGACGTTGTAACCGCCCCGCACGATCACGTCCTTCTTGCGGTCGACGAGATAGAGGAAGCCGTCGTCGTCGAAGTACCCGAGATCCCCCGACTGCACCCAGTCACCGCGCCAGGTCGCGGCGCTGGCCTCGGGGTCGTTGTGGTAGTAGCGCTGGCCCGCTTCGACCTTGATGGCCACCTCCCCGATGGTGCCGGGCTCCACCATGTCGCCGCCTTCGTCGAGAACCCGCACGACATCGGCCGCGACCGGCCGGCCGACCGAGCCCGGCCGCTTCAAGGCCTCCCCCGGCGGCATCGTGACCACGCTCGTTCCCCCCTCGGTGAGGCCGTAGCCGTTCATGAGAGTGGCCCGCGGGAACGAGATCGAGAGCTGCTGCACGGCGTGGTGCGGCATGGGAGCGCTCCCGTAGATCAGCATCCGGACAGACGACGTGTCGATCTCCTCGAGCAGGCCCGACTCGATGAGAAGAAGGGCGTGGGCGGGCACCATCACGATCCACGCCGGCCGCTCGGTGTCGATCAGCTCTGCGAACCGACGGGCGTCGAAGGTGGGGAGCAGAAGGTTGGTCACGGCCAGCCGCAGGCACAGGGTCTGGGTGCCATGGGTGCCGAGGAAGGTGGCCAGGGGAATGCAGTGCAGCAGCGATACCTGTTTTTCGATCGGCATCAGCGGATGCGAGACGAGGGCGCTCGAATGGGTGGCCGCCACACCTTTGGGCAGTCCCGTCGTTCCCGAGGTGTAAAGGATGTCGGCGATGTCGTCCGGCCCCACCTCGACCTGGAAGCGGGTGCCGTCGCCGTCGATGAGCCCGTTCCAGTCGAGCTCTCCCGGCTCCGAGGCGCCGGGACCGATGACGAGCAGCGGCCCCTCCGTCAGGGGCGGCAGCGCCCGGACGCGTTCCAACTCGCCCGGCCCGGCCACCACGGCCGAGGCCCCGCTGTCGGACACCATGTGCTCGAGCTCCCGGCGCGCCACCCGCGGGTTGATCGGTACGGCCACGGCCCCGGCCTTCAGGACGGCGAAGTAGCCGATCTGGTAGAGAGCGGCGCAGTCGTTGCCGACGAAGAGCGCCACCCGGTCACCGCGTTCCACCCCGGCGGCGCCGAGCCCCCGGGCCACCGCGTTCGAACGGTCTTCCCATTCGCCGTAGGACATCTCGTCGAATCGCCGCCGGCCCGGGTCGCCGGTGTCGCCGGTGTCGCCGGTGTCGNNCGCCGGTGTCGCCGGTGTCGCCCGGGGCGCCCGACAACGCCACCGGCACCCGGAGGGCGGGCCGATCAGGGAACCGCTGCGCCACGGTCCGGAGATGATCGGAAAGGGTGTCCACGGGGTCCCACCCTGGCACTGACGGTCACGTCAGTAAACTCCGCGGGCCCGGCAGGCGAATCACGACCCGAGGAGGTCACATCATGTCCATGACACCAGGGTCCCCTCCGCCGGCGCCGGCACCGATCCTCATCGGTGTCATCTACGACTTCCCGCAAGCCGACGGCGGCGCCTCGGTCGAAGAAGCGCTGTATCTCGGTATGGCCGAGGTGGCCTCGACGGGTCGGATCGACCGGCCCTTCGAGCTCGTCGCCCGCCAGGCCCGTGGTCTGCCCGCCGGCACGGCCCACGACGTCGAGAAGACCTACGCCGAGCTCGTCGACACCGGCGTCCTGGCCGTGGTGGGACCGTCGATCAGCGACAACGGGCTCATCATCGGACCCCTGGCCGACGCCGCCGGGGTCCCCACCATCAACTACACGGGCGGCGAACACACCCGGGGCGAGTTCATGTTCCACTACCAGGTGGGGTCACTCCAGGAGGAGCCGGTCGTACTCGTCGAGTATCTCGCCCGCCGGGGCATCTCTTCTCTGGCCGCCGTCTATGA
>PKWD01000233.1 GCA_003131945.1 Acidimicrobiaceae bacterium | reverse complement strand
ACGAGGAGGAGCTCGACCGCGAGGGCGTCCCCGGCTCGTACATCGAGTACCTGGCGTTGCTGCGCGACGTCTTCGCCGAGTGCAAGCGGGTGCTCGAGCCCGGCGGCCGCATTGCGGTCAACGTGGCCAACCTGGGCCGCAAGCCGTACCGGTCGCTGTCGGCCGACGTCATCGGGATCCTCCAGGACGAACTCGGGCTCCTGCTCCGGGGCGAGGTCATCTGGTTGAAAGCACGGGGGGCCAGCGGATCGTGCGCCTGGGGATCGTTCCAGAGCCCGGCCAACCCGGTCCTGCGTGACGTCACCGAACGGGTCATCATCGCCAGCAAGGGCCGGTTCGACCGCGCCGTCAACCGCCAGCGGCGAACGTCGCTCGGGCTGCCGGCCGAGATCTCGGTGTCCAAGGACGAGTTCATCGAGGCCACGACCGACGTGTGGGAGATGGCGGCCGAGAGGGCCACCCGGGTGGGGCATCCGGCCCCGTTCCCGGTGGAGCTTCCGCTCCGTCTGATCGAGCTCTACACCTATCGCGACGATCTCGTCCTCGACCCGTTCATGGGATCGGGGACGACGGGGGTGGCGGCCGTGCGGACGGGACGGCGGTTCGTGGGCTATGACACCGAGACGGCCTACGTGGAGATCTCCGAGCAACGGATCCGGGCCGAACAGGACCTGCGCATGCACGAGGCGGTCCCGGTCGAACGAGCGAGGCGGACGTCGCGCCGACCGGCGTCGGCCGCCAAACGGCCCCAGAAGGACGATGGCACCGAGGTGGTGGCGCGCGCCCTGCGCCAAGGGCATAAGGCGCGGGAGCTGGCACAGGAGCTGCTCGATCACTGCGGCTTCGTCGAGGTGGCCACCGGGGTGAAGGCCGGTCACGGTATCGAGGTCAGCTTGTCGGGCGTCGACGGCACGGGGCAGCGGTGGTACTTCGATGTCTCGGGGGCGTTCACGAGCACGCGGGCGGGACTGCGGCGGACCGACACCCTGTGGAAGGCGCTGGGGAAAGCCGCCGTCCTGCGGGCCTCGCATCCCGACATCCCCTTCGTTCTCATCACCACCGACGCGCCGGTGGCGGGCAGCGCCGGCGATCAGGCTCTGCGCACGCTCAGACAGAGAGCCGGTTCCGACCGTTTCGGCGCCGTCTTCGATGTCATCGAGATGGAATCGGCCGTCGATCGCCTGCGGTTGCGCACCTACGCATCGAAGGGCCCCGTCGCGGCGGGATGAGGCTCCGTGCCCGATGACCGCACGACGGTCACCGAACTGGCCACCGCCCTGGGCATGTTCTCCTACGCGGATGTCCGGGCTGCCCTCGAGGCGCGCCCGGAAGAGCTCGCCATCACCGACGCCACGTGGTCGCGTCTGAGCGAGCTTCACAGCCAAGGGGCATGGACGGACGAATTCGCCACCGCCTTCGCCAACGGTCGTGCCTTTCTCCAAGCACCCGACGCGTTGAGGCGACGGCCGCCCCGGTTGGTCGAGTGGACGGGAGGACGTCGGCCACCGGGTGACGAGGTGGCCCCGGTCGACCTGCGCATCGACCACGTGTACCTGGTCAGCTGCAAGTACCTGTCGCGCAACATCGCCAACCCGTCACCGGCCCGGCTCTTCGACGGGCTGCTGGCCACGACCGGGGACTGGGAACAGACCGACTGGTACATGCGGACGGCGCCCGACGAGTACCGGGCCCTGTACGCCGCCTGCCGGACAGCCACGGGCCTCGATGATCTTCCCGCCGATCCCGCCGACCTGACGGCGGTCGACCGGCAGCGACTACGACGAGGTCTCCCGGGACGGTCGTATCCGCCCGAGGCCCGGGTCCTCTACGCGGCTCTGTGCCATCGGGTCAGCGTGGCGTCGGCCGAGCGTTGGCGGGACAACGTGACGTTGCAGCGCTCCCAGGAACGTCAGGCGTGGAGGCTTCTGCGCATCGGGAACGCCACCTACTTCTTGCTGGGGGCCGACGCCAAGCGGTCGTTGCGACTGCGGGTGGCCAGCCCCTGGGACTGGCGCCAGGCCTTCGAATTCCTCGATCTCGACATCGGTCCGGGGAGTGCCGGCCAGCCCCAGGTGGATTGGTCGGTGACTTACCGGGAGCGGGACACGGCCAAGGAGCGTTCGGTCGAAGGTCACGTCGAGGTCCGATGGAGCCACGGTCGGTTCGCTCAGCCGCCGGAGGCCAAGATCTACCTCGATACCGCCACCGATGAGGTCCCCGGCTACTTCGCTCTGGGCGGCGAGCCGGACCAGCCCCGGCTCTGGGACTGACGCCGGCGCCGTCCGTCAGGCATCCACCTGGCGCCGGCCCTCGAGGGCCCGGCCGAGTGTCAGTTCGTCGGCGTACTCGAGATCGCCGCCCACCGGCAGCCCACTGGCGATGCGGGTCACCGACAGCTCCAGGGGCTTCAGGAGCCGGGCCAGATACATNNAGTGCACAGGATGACCTCGGTCACGCCCTCGCCCTCGAGCCGGGCCAGGAGCTCGCGGACGCGCAGCTGATCGGGACCGACGCCCTCGATGGGATTGAGTGAACCGTGCAGAACGTGATAGCGGCCGCGGAACTCCTGGGTCTTCTCGACGGCCACGATGTCGCGGGGATCCTCGACCACACAGAGGATGGTGGCGTCGCGCCGTGGGTCGTTGCAGATCGTGCAGAGATCCCCTTCGGCCACGTTGAAGCAAAGCGGGCACAGGGTGGTGTGCTCCTTGACGGCGACGATGGCCTCGGCCAGTCGGAGGGCGTCCTCGTTGGCGACCTTCAGGATATGGAAGGCCAGGCGCTGGGCGGACTTGGGTCCGATACCGGGAAGGCGCCCGAGCTCGTCCACCAGAGACTGCAAGGAGGCCGTGTACACGGTCCTAGACCTCCTCGGCGCCGGGGAAGGCTTGCTTCAAGAGCTCCTCGGGCGAGAGCCCGGTTCCGGCCGGCTCTGTCTGGGCCGCCAGAACGGTCGGGTCGAGGAGGTCATGGTGGCCATCGTCGTGTTCGACCTCGGCGGCGGGCACCGGTGCGGCACCGGGCGACCCACCTGGCATGGGCGGCGCCGAACGTGTCGGGGCATCGCCGTCGGCGTCGTCGTCGACCACCAACCGCAGCGGCACCGGGGTGCCGAAATGACTCCCGAGAGCCGTCTCCACCTCGACCCGGACGTCTTCGCAATAGGACCGGTGGGTCTCGTTCGGAAGAGCGAAGACGGCGGTGCCACCGTCGACGGCCACGAAGCGGCCGACGCGGAATCGGGCGCGGGCGCGATTGGGCAACGAGGCGAGCAGTTCGTCGCCCCACAATTGGACCAGTTCGTCTCTCGACACCTCTCTGCCGGCGCCCCTCGCTCCACCGTTCACCGGAGCGGGAGCAGGAGCGGGAGCGGGAGCGGACACGGGTATCGCCTCGGGCACCGGCATGGCATCGGGCGGAGGGGGCCGATCGGACCCGGGGTCCGACGAGGCGGACGCCGCTCGTCGGCCGGGTACGCGGTCGGCTGTTTTCCGAAGCGCCCCGAGAGCCCGGCGGGCCTGTTCGGGCCCGGTGACGTCGGAGTCGTCGGAGAGAGGCGGATCGATGGGAGTCGTCTCCGATGTCGGAGCGGCGGCGGATGCCGACGACGGCTTTTCGGCTTTCGTCCGGCGACCCGTTGGGGCCGGGGGCACCACCGCTGGCGATGGCGTGGCCGCCGGCTTGCCGGCGTCGGGGGCGCCGCTGTCGGGCGGTACGCCACTGCCCTGGGCCCGTTCGAGCCGTTCGATCCTCTCGAGCAGGGCGGCGGGCGAATCATCGGCTTCGGGATGGGTGAGCCGGATCAACACCACCTCGAGGTGGACCCGGGGATCGGGCGCCTCACGCATGTCGACCTGAGCCTTGCCCAGGATCTCCATGTGCCGGACGACGGCCGGCAGTCCCATCTTGCGGGCCAGCTCCTCCACCTGGGCGCGCTCGGTGCCCGGCACCGCCACCAGGTCGGGGGCCACCGAGGCGAGGAAGGCCTGGCGGAGATGATCGGCCAGGGCGCCGGCCAATTGGGCCATGTCGTGGCCGGCCTCCGACGCCTCGGCCACACAGACGAGGGCCCGTCCGGGATCGCGCTCGGCCAGGGCGTCGGCCAGCGCCGCCAGCACGACCAGTTCGTCGTCGACGGCGCCACCCGCCGCCACCTGGTCCAGAGCCGACAAGGCGTCGCGGGCCGATCCCCGGCCACGGCGCACCGCGGCGTCGATCGATTCGTCCTCCAGGTCGAGACCGGCCTCGTCACGGATCTTGCGGAGGAGATCGACGAGCGTGTCCGGTCCGAGAAGCCTGAATTCGAAGTGCTGGGTGCGGCTGCGGATCGTGGGCAGGACTTTCTGGGCCTCGGTGGTGG
>PKWD01000040.1 GCA_003131945.1 Acidimicrobiaceae bacterium | reverse complement strand
CGAGGAACTCGTCGAGCGAGTCGTAGTCGACGGCCGCTCCCATGAGCTCGGCGATGTTCTCGAGCCGGCCGGCCGCCTCCAGGGTGTCCTGCGCTTCGAGCTCGGCCACGTACCCGGTCCGGGTGGCCACGGCATCGATGAGCACGGCCGGCCCCGCCCCGGCGTCGGCCTCGGCCCGCAGGTCGTCGAGTAGTAGCGACAGCGACGCCAGGCCCGACGCGGCGCGCCCGGTCACCCCGGCCTCGGCTCCCTTGTCGAGGGAGTCGGCGAAGGAACGACCCCGCTCGCGCGCCCAGGCGCCCAGGCGGTCAGCCGAGGTGTCGCCCACCCCCCGGCGCGGCACGTTCACGATACGGCGGGCCGAGATCTCGTCCGACGGGTTGGCCAGGACCCGGAGGTAGGCGAGCAGGTCCTTCACCTCGCGGCGGTCGTAGAACCGGGTGCCCCCCACCACCTTGTAGGAGACCGCCGTCCGCACCAGCGCCTCCTCGAGGGCCCGGCTCTGGGCGTTGGTCCGGTAGAAGATGGCCACGTCGCCGTAGCGCAGACCCTCGGCGTGGTGGAGCCGGCCGATCTCGGCCGCCACCCAGGCCGCCTCGTCGTACTCGTCCTCGGCCCGGAACCGGTTGACCGGTTCCCCCCGTTCCCCGTCGGTCCACAGTTCCTTCGGCACCCGACTGGTGTTGTTGACGATCACCGCATTGGCGGCGTCGAGGATCGTCTTCGTCGACCGGTAGTTCTGCTCGAGCGGAATGATCTCGGCGTCGGGGAAGGCTTTCTCGAATTCGAGGATGTTGCGGATGTCCGCCCCCCGGAAGGCGTAGATCGACTGGTCGGTGTCACCAACGATGCAGATGTTCCTGTGCTCGGCGCACAACAGCATGACGAACTCGTTCTGGACCCGGTTGGTGTCCTGGTACTCGTCGACGAGCACCTGTCGGAACCGCTTCTGATATGACTCGAGGACATCCTTTTCGTTGCGGAAGAGCTTCACCGCCAGGAGCGGGAGATCGTCGAAATCCATGGCCGATGCCGCCAACAGCCTCTTCTGGTACTCGACATAGACGTCGGCCATCCGTCGCTCGAACACCGACCGGGCCTGGTCCACGAAGGCGTCGGCCTCCATCATCTCGGCCTTGGCCCCCGAGATGGTGGCCTGCACCGAGCGGGGCGGGATCTTCTTGGCGTCGATGTTCAGGTCCCGCAGTATCTGCTCCACCAGTCGCCGCGAGTCGGTGTCGTCGTAGATGGTGAACGACGACCGGTAGCCGAGCCGGTCGGCATGGGCCCGCAGGATACGTACGCAGGCGGCGTGGAACGTCGACACCCACATCTTCTCGGCCACCGGTCCGACCAGACCGACGAGCCGCGACCGCATCTCGTCGGCCGCCTTGTTGGTGAACGTGATGGCCAGGATCTCCCACGGCCGGGCGTCGCCCGTGGCAATGAGGTGACCGACCCGTCGCGTGAGCACCCGGGTCTTGCCCGACCCGGCTCCGGCCACCACCAGAAGCGGCCCGCCCCGGTGCACGACGGCGCGCCGCTGGGGTTCGTTCAGGTCCTCGAGAAGAACGTCCGGATGGGGGACCCTGTCGCTCCAGCGCGCCTTGCGCGCCGCCGTGGCCCGACCATGGACGACGGCACCGGCCGCATCACCATCACCGGCCCTGCCACCGGCACCGGCACCGGCACCGGCACCGGCCGCCACACCGGCACCACCACCGGTGTCACCGTCGACGACGCCGTCCCCGTCGCCTCCGTCCTCGAACTCGTCCACACCGTCGAAGGAGCCGAGCCTGCCGAACCGGTGAAGCGGGGAACCGGTCACGGTCACTCCCACTCGATGGTGCCCGGGGGCTTCGACGTGATGTCGAGTGCCACCCGGTTGACGCCGTCCACTTCGTTGATGATGCGCGAGGACAGACGTTCGAGGAGGTCGTAGGGCAGCCGGGCCCAGTCGGCGGTCATGGCGTCGTCGGAGGTGACGGCACGGATCACGATCGGGTACGCGTAGGTCCGGCCGTCACCCATCACCCCGACCGTCCGCACTGCCGGCAGGACGGCAAAGCTCTGCCACAGGGTCCGGTAGAGCCCGGCCCGCCTGATCTCTTCGACCACGATCCCGTCGGCCGCCCGCAGGATCTCGGCCCGCTGCGGTGTGACCTCGCCAATGATCCGGACGGCCAGGCCCGGACCGGGGAAGGGCTGGCGCCACACGATCTCCTCGGGCAGCCCGAGTTCCTCGCCCACGGCCCGGACCTCGTCCTTGAACAACTGACGCAGCGGCTCGACGAGATCGAAGGCCATGTCCTTCGGCAGCCCGCCCACGTTGTGGTGGGACTTGATGTTGGCCGCGTCCTTCGTCCCCGATTCGATGACGTCGGGGTACAGCGTCCCCTGCACGAGGAAGCGGGCGTCTTCCACGTCACGGGCCACCTCTTCGAAGACCCGGATGAAGGTCTCACCGATGGCCTTGCGCTTGAGCTCGGGATCGGTCAGGTCCTTCAGGACACCGAAGAAGCGGTCCACGGCCTTCACGTGGATGAGATCCACATGGAACTGGCTGCGGAACGTCTCCTCCACTTGATCGGCCTCGCCCGAGCGCATGAGCCCGGTGTCGACGAACACGCAGGTGAGTTGATCCCCGATGGCCCGGTGCACGAGAGCGGCGGCCACGGCCGAGTCGACGCCACCGGAGAGCGCGCACAACACCCTCGCCCCCCCCACCTGGGCCCGCACCGCTTCCACCGACGACTCGATGATGTTCGTGTGCGTCCAGCTTGGACGCGCCCCGCACACGTCGAACAGGAAGCGCTCGAGCAGCTCCTGACCGTTCTGGGTGTGCTGCACCTCGGGGTGGAACTGCACACCGAGGATCCGGCGCTCGCCGTTCTCCAAGGCGGCCACCGGCACGTCGGCGGTCGACGCCGTGGCCACGAAGCCCGGCGGCACGGCGGTGATGGAGTCGCCGTGGCTCATCCAGACGTCGGCCTCGGCCTCCGGTGGCCAGTCGGCGAACAGCGGTGACGACCCTATCCGGTGAAGCGGCGTCCGGCCGTACTCGCCCCGACCGGTCCGGCTGACCGTCCCCCCCAGCTGGGCGCACACCAGCTGGGCGCCGTAACAGATGCCCAGGATCGGTATCCCGAGGTCGTAGATCCCCGGATCGAGCACCGGCGCCCACTCGGCGTGGACCGATTCCGGCCCCCCCGACAAGATGATCCCCTTGGGCCGTCGGGCGGCGACCGCCTCGGCTGTGATGTCGTGACGGACGATCTCGGAATAGACACGCGCCTCGCGCACGCGCCGGGCGATCAACTGCGCGTACTGCGCGCCGAAGTCGACGACGAGGATCGTCTCGGGGACGTCGCTCATGATCCTTCGGCGGTGTGAGGCGGGAGGAGGTGCGAGAGGGTCCTCAGCGACCCATCCCCACACCCTGGGACCGCTGCAACGCCTTGCCCTCGGTCTGCAACGCCGGGGCGATCATCACTTCCGCCTTTTGGAATTCTTTGACCGATTGGTACCCGCAGGTGGCCATCGACGTCCGCAGCGCACCGAACAGGTTCATGCGTCCGTCGTTCTCGTGGGCCGGGCCGAGGAGGATCTCCTGCATGCTGCCCCGCACGGTCGTCCGCACCCGGGCCCCGCGTGGCAGGGTCGGATGGAAGGTGGCCATGCCCCAGTGAAAGCCGAGTCCGGGTGCTTCGTGGGCCGACGACAACGGCGAGCCCAGCATGACGGCGTCGGCCCCGCAGGCGATGGCCTTGGCGATGTCCCCGCCCCGGCTCATCCCGCCGTCGGCGATGACATGCACGTAGACGTTCGTCTCGTCGAGATGGCGCATCCGTGCTCCGGCCACGTCGGCGATGGCCGTGGCCTGGGGCACCCCGATGCCGAGCACCCCCCGGGTGGTGCAGGCGTTGCCCGGACCGACACCGACGAGCACCCCCACGGCGCCCGTGCGCATGAGATGCAGGGCGGCCTGGTACGAGGCGCACCCGCCGACGATTACCGGAAGATCGAACTCCCGGATGAACTTCTTGAGGTTGAGCGGTTCGGCCGTCTTCGAGACGTGCTCGGCCGACACCACGGTGCCCTGGATGACGAGCATGTCGAGCTCGCCGGCGAGAATGGCCGGCGCCAGTCCGGTGGTGCGCTGCGGGGTGACCGAGGCGCACGACCGCACGCCGGCGGCGTTGATCTCACGGATCCGCTCGGTGACGAGCTCGGGCTTGATCGGCTCCAGGTACATCTGCTGCATCCGGGCCGTGGCCTTGTCGTTGTCGAGATGGGAGATCTCCTCGAACAACGAATCGGGATCCTCGTAGCGGGTCCACAACCCCTCGAGGTTGAGCACGGCCAAGCCTCCGAGACGACCGATCTCGATGGCCGTGCGCGGGCTCACCACGCCGTCCATGGCGGCGGCCATGAGCGGCAGATCGAAGCGGAAGGCGTCGATCTCCCAGGAGATGTCCACGTCCTCGGGATCCCGTGTCCGGCGACTGGGCACGATGGCGATGTCGTCGAAGCCGTAGGCCTGGCGACCCGACTTGTAGATGCCGATCTCGATGTCAGCCACCTGGATGCCTCCTCGTAACGCCTCAGTGCGCCTCGCCCTCGCCCACCAGCGTCCCTCCAGGTTACCGTCCGGGGCGGACGGCCCCGAGCCGGGAACAGATGCTCGACAGACCCCGTTTCGCCCGCGGCCTCATACGGCCAGGACGAGCCGTAGAAGATCGACGAGCATCCGGGCCGTCGCTCCCCATACGGTGTCGTCGGGCAGCTCGAAGAACCACACCGGGAAGGGCTCACCGCCGACGGCCGGACCCCTCCCCGCCACCGTCCACCACTCCTCACGGAAGATCGCCGGATCGGCCAGCTCGGCCAGGGCCACGTCGAAGACATGCTCGACTTCGGTCGGACTGGCCACCAGATGGGGGCGAGCCGGGAGGAGTCCCACCACCGGCGTGATCATGCTGCCCGACGCGAAGGTCGTCACGGCGCTGAGCCGGCCCACCAATTCCACCGGTCCCGGTTCGAGGCCGACCTCTTCGGCCGCTTCGCGCAGCGCGCCCTGCTCGGCCGTCTCCTCCCCGTCGAGCCGGCCCCCTGGAAAACTCACCTCGCCGCGGTGCGACCGCAGGTGGGCGGCCCGCCGCGTGAGCACCACCCTCGCCTCGCCCCCCTCGTCGAACACGGCCGCCAACACCGCCGAGGGCGACCCCGGCTCGGGAAAGGCGTCGGCCGGCACCCGCTGCGCCCAGACCGGTGTCTCTCTCGGGCCCGTCATGGCCTGGCGCACCCGGGCCACCGTGATGCCGGTGCGACTCCCGGCGGGGAGCTCGGCCCACGGAGCCGGATCCCCGGCACGGGCGCTCGGAGGCCGGGGGATGACCTGACGGCCTCCTTCCCGGGGGACGGGGGCGATCCGCTGCCTGGGGGCCGGCTGTTCNNCACCAGCCGATCGCCCGGCGCCACCCGATCGTCCGGGGCGACGCCGCCTTCGGTTCCCTCCATTCCAGGCAGGCTAGGGCGGTCGTCATCGGGCCCGGAACGCGACATCGGCCGGGCCCTGTTGGCCCGGCCGATGTCGTTCACCCGAAGGTGGGGACCACTTACATCATTCCGCCCATGCCACCCAT
>PKWD01000197.1 GCA_003131945.1 Acidimicrobiaceae bacterium | reverse complement strand
AAGCTCGAGGTGATCGGCGACGAGGACACCCTGCTGCCCGACGGGGTCGAGCTCTTGCGCGCGGCCGAGCAGCTGTGCGACGAGGGTTTCGTGGTCCTCCCCTATACGACCGACGACCCGGTGCTGGCCCGCCGGTTGGAACAGGCCGGCTGTGCCGCGGTGATGCCACTGGGCTCCCCTATCGGCAGCGGGCTCGGCATCCGCAACCCGCACAACGTCGCGCTCATCGCCGAGTCATGTTCGGTTCCGGTCATCCTCGACGCCGGGATCGGCACGGCGTCGGACGCCACGCTGGCCATGGAGCTCGGCTGTGACGGCGTCATGGTGGCCACGGCCATCACCCGGTGCCGGCGGCCGGTGCTCATGGCCCGGGCCATGCGGGCCGCGGTCGAGGCCGGCTACGAGGCCCGCCGTGCCGGCCGCATCCCGCGGCGGTGGCGGGCCCAGGCGTCGAGCCCGATGACGGGGACGGTCTCGCTCGACGGACCGGACTGAGCGTGGCTGTGTCTTCGTGACCCTGTGTCTTCGTGACCCTGTGTCTTCGTGACCCTGTGTCTTCGTGACCCTGTGTCTTCGTAACCCTGTGAATCGGTGACCCCGTGAACCCCGCGGTGGCCTTGACCATCGCCGGCTCCGACTCCGGAGGCGGCGCCGGGATCCAGGCCGATCTGAAGACGTTCGCCGCCCTCGGGGTCTTCGGCACGAGCGTGCTCACGGCCGTCACGGCCCAGAACACCACCGCCGTCCTGGGCGTCCGGGTGCTCGAGCCGGAATTCGTCGACCTCCAGATCGAGGCCGTGCTCGGCGACCTCCCGGTCGCCGCCGTGAAGACAGGGATGCTGGCGTCGGCGGCCACGGTGGCCGTCGTGGCCCGCCGGGCCGCCGCCGGGGACCTGCCCCATCTGGTCGTCGACCCCGTCATGGTCACCTCCACGGGGATGCCGCTGCTCGACGTCGACGGGGTGGGCGCCTATCTCGAGAGCCTGCTCCCCCATGCCGAGGTGTGCACGCCGAACATGCGCGAGGCGGCGCTGCTCACCTCCATGGCGGTGACCGATGTGGAGGGTATGGAAGCGGCGGCCCGTCGACTGGCCGAGTACGGGCCGCGGGTCGTCGTGGTGAAGGGAGGTCACCTCCGGGGCGCGCTGGCGCCCGACGTGGTGCTGGCCAACGGTGTCCTGACGGTGCTCGACGGACCCCGGGTGGCGTCGTCCAACGATCACGGCACGGGGTGCAGCCTGGCGGCGGCCACCGCCGCTCATCTGGCCCGGGGTATGGAGGCCGTGGCCGCCGTGGGAGAAGCCAAGGTCTTCGTGGCCCGGGCCCTGCGAGGAGCGGCGTCGTGGACGCTCGGAGCCGGACACGGACCGCTCGATCATTTCGGCTGGAACGCGCCGCCGGCGTGAGGCGTCGTCGTTCACGGCGCTCCCTTGGAATTTCTTGCAACGCTTCTGCCATCCGGCGCGTGTAGATAATCGTGACGGGGTCCGAGAAGCGCCACCGGGGTGGCTCCAGACGAGCAGAGGACCGGGGCATGGGCCATTCCGGGGCCGAGGAGGCCTACGACGCCTTCTTCCAGACCTCGTGGGCCCGGCTGCAGGGACAGGCCTACATCCTGACCGGAAGCCAGGAGCAGGCCCAGGATCTGACCCAGGAGGCGCTGCTGCGCGCCTGGACCCACTGGGACCGGATCAGCGGATACGAGAACCCCGAAGGCTGGACCCGTCGGGTCCTGCACAACCTCTGCATCCAGTCCTGGCGCAAATCCCAGATCCGTCGCCTGGCCGGCCCCCGCGAGATGGCGACAACGGTCGACGTTCCCGAGGACCACGTCCTGTTGGCCGGGGCCATGCGCCTGCTCCCCGGTGAACAGGCCCGGGCCCTGCTTCTCCACGATGGACTGGGGATGACGGTGGCCGAGACCGCTCGGGAGCTCGGTGTTCCCGAAGGGACTGTGAAGTCGTGGCTCAGCAGAACACGCAAGATCGTCGCCGCAAATCTCAACCGATCGGTTCGGACCACTCCGGGAGGTGGTGAGCCATGACAACACCAATGGACGAGGAGAGGGTGGGCATTGTCATGCGGGAGATGCTGAGCTCCGGTGCGGCGCGCCCGGCGCCGGTCGGTCCATCGGAGCTTCGGAGCCGGGCCGGCCGCAAGGCGTTGCGACGGGTGGACACCAAAGTCCTCGTCGCCCTGGCCGCGGTGGCGGCCGTCGTCGTGACGTTGATCGCCGTCGGGCCGCTGCGATCGGACAACGGTCCGGTCCATTCCCCGCCGGAGACAAAACCTACGAATACGAGCACGAGTACCAGCACGAGTACGACCACGACAACGACGACCGTGCCGTTGGCGGCCGCGTCTCAACTCGACGCCTACGTGGCCGACGAGGAGCACACGGACTCGGCGGCAGCCACCGCCAGCGGTCTGGCCGCTCGATACGGGCTTACTCCCTTCGTCGCCGACCACAGTGCTCCGGTGGCCGACGACGGAGGCACCGTGGCCGTGGCCGCTTTTTCCTACGATCCCGGTGGTCATCCCGTGCAGGTTCTCGCTTACCGCGGCGGACAGTGGACGCCGGTGGCCGCCCTGGCCGCTCCCACGGGGCAGTTCGGTGCCAACATTCCCGCATCGGTCGTGTTTCTGACCCAGGATCCGGTGTCGGTGGCCGAAGTGACCGGCGACGGCCGGCCCGACTTCCTCGTCATGGGGAGCGCCGCTGACAACGTCCCGGGCTTCGTCGTATCGCAGGACGGCGGCACGTGGCGCTACATCCCTTTCAGCGGCCCCTATGCGCCCTCACCCACCGACGTCCTCGGACGGCAACCGCAGTTCCAGGGCAACACCCTCGTGTCCGACTATGACAATTGTGTTCCCGACTGCGCCTCCGGACAGAACTCGACCATCGTCTGGACCTACCAGCCGTCCACCGGCGAGTTCACGGCTCCTGACCCTCCGGGCTACGTCACGCCCACGACCGTCCCCGGCGGCTCGTAGCCGAGGACCGGGAGCCGGGCAGGGTCCGCTCGATCATGTCGGGCGGGAACGTCACGCCTGATTGACGGCGGTGTCACAGGTTGAGCTCGAACACTCCTTCTTCACCGTCGATCTCGTCGATCTGGACGCCGGTCTGGCGGAAACCGAGCTTCTCGACGACGGCCAACGACGCCCGGTTGTCGGGCGCCACCGAGGCGAAGACAACGGTCTCGCCCTGGCTCCGGGCCCAGTCGAGAAGACCCCCGGCCGCCTCCACGGCATAGCCCCGGCGGCGGTACGGGGGCAGGACGGTGTAGCCGATCTCGGCTCGCCCGACATCCTCGGGTGGCCCATGGAACCCGCAGTGGCCGATGACGGCTCCGTCCTCGGTGCGCACGATGGCCCGCGCGCACCAGCCGCGTCCCGCTGGTCGCGAGGTCATCCGGGACAGCTGGATCTTCAGGAAGAAGTCGTCGGTGGGCCCGAAGAACCCGTCGGGCAGGACCGTGCCCTGCAGGCGCCGCGCTGCTTCTGCGTCGCCGGCCAGAAGGGCCTCGAGGGTCTCTGGTCGTAACGGCTCGAGCCGGAGCCGGGCGGTGAGAACAGCGGCGGGGTCCGACATGGACGCGGCTCAAACGAGAATGCGCTCCTCGGGTGCCCGCACCCCGATCACGGCGAGGACACGTCCGAGGCCGAGGAACATCCCGCAGCACATGGTCAGATCGGCGAGCTCGTCATCGGCGTAGGCGTCATGGAGGCGGCCCCAGAACTCGTCGTCCATGGCCAGATGGTCGAGGGCGAACCGCTCGGCGTATTCGGCCGCCAGTTTTTCGCGGTCGCTCAGTGCGTCGCTCGTACGCCAGGAGGCGACCTCGCCGTAGAAGCCTTCGTCGACACCGGCCTGGGCGCCGTCACGGGCGCGGGTGTCGCGGCAGACCACGCAGTCGTTGATGAGGGCGATGGTCCAGCGGGCCGCTTCGCGCTCGCGCAGGGCGAGCCGGGTGTTCTCGTAGACGGCCTTCGACAGGGCACCCATGCCCACGGCCATCTCGGGCCGCAGCAGCGCCCAGTCGACGTGTTCGCCGAGACCGCGTTCGGGAAATGAGATCCGTGCCATCAAGAAAAGCTACTCCGGTCGGGCCGGATCTTGCCTACGGGGCCGGGTTCTGCGACCGGGTGTCGTCCATCGTCTTCACGGCAGACACCGACGACAGGGGCGCGTAGATGGCTTCGATGTTCCTCCTGATCGACCTGGGGCCGGTCTGGAAACCGATTCCGGGGACCGAGGGGTGCTCGGCGTCGAGCTCGAACGGCACCATCAGGAGGGAGCCGGGGGTGACGGGATGCCATATCCCGTCGATCAGCACTTCCGTGATCTTGTCCACCTCGATGCTCGTGACGCCGTCCATGTCCTGCACCTCCTCGCCGGGTCGAGGCTACGTCCGGTGAGGCCTGCGTCGCGCCTGGTCTCAGATTGAAGGTCTAGCGTGGTGCCACGGACGATGAACCAGCGTGCCCGCAGTGCGGTAAGGACCTCTTCAGTTCCAAGGCCTACCCACGGGGCACCTCGGCCGACGGCGTCTTCTACCAAGCCAAGTCCTGCCGCAGCCAGCGGCTGTGGTTCGGGAAGGCGCCCGACGGTACGTGGACGGTGCCCCTGACTCCCCTGGCCTCGGGCTGATTTACACTCGGACCCGTCCGGCCCGAGCAGGAACGTCCCCCATGCCCCGTCTTCCTCACGATGTAGCCCCGGCCGCCGGGGCGCCGACGACCGGCGCCTCCGGCGCCGCCGAGCAGGGTTCGGACAACGGCAACGGCAACGGGAACGGCAACGGTCGACCGCCGCCCGGCGACGGGACAGCCTCGGTGGGTCCCCGGGAGCTTCCGGGGCCGAGCACGCGCCCGGCGCTGGTTGTTCTGGGCATCGCCCTGGTGGTGCTGCTGGCGGGGGGTATCGGTGCCGCTCTGACGAGCAGTGGGAGCGCCGCCCCACCGGCGGCCAAGTCTCTGCCGACGGCGCGCGGGGCCACCATCACGGCCATGCCGGGCCGCCAGACTCTCGCCCCGATCGTGACGGCGGGGTCGCCGCCCGATGACATCCTCGACGCCGTCGCCCTGCCGAAGGGGGCGACGGTCAAGGCGGGGTCGGCCACCGACAACGGCATCGGGCTCTACGACCATTCCCTGTCGTTCAGCATCGGTGTGTCCGAACAGCGGGTCATCGATTTCTTCCGGGCCGAGCTGAAAGCGTTCAAATGGGAGATCGTGAGCCAGGGGGCACCGCCGCACGGCGCCCCCGGATACCGGATCGTGGGCCAGCACCCGAGCAGTGACGGCTACGAATGGGAGATCGGCGTGACGGTGGCATCCACCACGTTCGGCTCCGGATCGGGCGGGGCGTCGGACACGACGCCGTTCACGGTGCGCATGTTCGCCGTCACCGACGACTGATCGCCGGCGCCCCCGTCGAGTTCGGCCGCCTCCATGGCCGACAGCGGAAGGGACGTGCCCAGTTCCTCGCTGCGCAGAAGCCAGGCCCAGATGAAGAAGTCGATCGGGTAGAGCAGGTAGCCGACACGGGTGGCCGGCGCCACCAGGATGGCGATGGTCATGACCCACCCGAGCAGGCGGGCCAGGGCCGATGCGGTGCGCGGGGTGTGGCGGACCAGCACGAAAAGCAGCACGAGACCGCCGACGGCGGCCACCACCACGGTGAACAGCCGGTGGATGCCGGGGAACCACGACACGATGGCATGGCCGAGAAGAGGACTCGATGCCGGTGAGGTGATACCGGCCANNCCAGGCCGAGCGGGAAACGCACGACGTTGTCGATGAAGGCCGACGGGTTTCCGATATAGGTGGGCAGGATGGAGGGCAGCATCACGACGGCCAGGCCGCCCAGAAACAACAGCGCCGGTCGGCGTCCGCGCTTGCCATCGCCGTCGGTGGCGACGAGGACGGCCAGAAAGGCCAGGGGCCAGGCCGTGATCTTCATCGAGGCGGCGATGCCGAGGATGATGCCGGCGGCCAGAGGTCTTCGTCGCTGCAGCAGGACCAGTCCCAACAACAGCAGGGCGGCGATGGGGACGTCGTCTCCACCGGTGGCCAACGGCAGCGCCGCCGTGGGGAGCACGGTCATGGCCTGGAGGGAGAGAACCCGGGGGCCGGTGGGGCCGCGGCAAAGAGCCAGGGCGGCCACCACCACCAGGATGGTGATGAGCGAGAAGGCCACCCGGGCGTCGGTCAGCCGGCGCGGCGCCGTGGTGCTGCTGGGCAGGCCGAAGAGCGACATCAGGGGCAGGTACGGGTTGTAGACGTCATAGGCCGGCTGCCCGGGCGGCGCCGTGACGCGCTCGTCGTGCCCGTCGATCTCGCGGTACAGCGGCTTGCCGGTGACCAGGCGCCGGCCCGACCCTTCGATCACGAGGGTCTCGGGCTGCACGTGGGTGGTGCCCCCGCTCTCGGTCTGCCACAGCACCTCGAGGGCCAGGGGTCCGAGGGTGGCGCCGACGAAGACGACGAGGAAGATGACGGTCCGTGACGTCGTCCAGTGCCAGTTCGGTGAGGCGTCTCTCGTCGTGGCCCCGACGGCGGGCGACTCGGCCCGGGCCAGCTGGCGGCGCCGGGCGCGCCGGGCGGCGATGGCCGAGGCGATGGCTCCGAGAGCATAGGGACCGACGGCGAGCCTCCCCCACTGCTGGTAGAGGGAGATCCCTGAGCCTTGGGCGGTGACGATGGCGAAGAGCGCCGACGCGGCGTAGAGAACGGCGTCGCGCTCTTCCGCGCTCCACGATGCGGCCACCCGGGCACCGCGCCCGAGGAGGCGGCTGGGCATGAGGGCCATGTTACGCCCGGACCGGGGCCCGTCCGGGCTCGCCCCCAGGACGGGGGCGCTCACCGGTCGCCGTCGATGCGCAGGACGTCACGCACGAAGGCGAGCTCGAGCTCGGCACAGCGGGTGAGGGTCTCGGCCCGGCGGAAACCGTGACCCTCGCCCTCGAAAACGACGTGGTCGCAGCGCACGCCGCGCGCTCGCAGGGCCACCACCATGCGCTCGGCCTGGTCGGGGGGGACGATGGGATCGTCGGAGCCCTGGAGCAGCAGGACGGCCCCTTCGAGGCGCTCGGGGTGGCACGCCGGGGAGCGGTCCTCGTAAACGGCGGCCGCCTCGGGCCAGGGTCCGACCAGTCGGTCGATGTAGCGGGACTCGAACTTGTGGGTGTCGGCGGCGAGGGCCCCGAGGTCGGTCACCCCGTAGGCGACGACGGCGGCGGCGAAGGGACCCCCGGCGTCCAGACAGCGCAGGGCCGTGAGCCCCCCGGCGCTCGAGCCCTTCACCACCATGCGGTCGCCGTCGACCAGGCCCGCCTCGGCCAGGAAGGTGGCGGCCGAGGCACAGTCCTCGGAGTCGGCCACCCCCCAGGCGCCGTCGAGGAGGTGGCGGAACTGGCGCCCGTGGCCGCTCGAGCCCCGGTAGTCGACGATGGCCACGGCCACACCCCGGGTCGTCCACAACTGGACCCCGGCGTCGAAGCCGGGTTCTGCCCCCGCCGTGGGGCCGCCGTGGACGAGCACGATCAGAGGCGGCGCCGTGGCCGACGGGCCCTGCCAGCCCGGGGCGTGGGGACCGAAGAAGAGCAGAGAGGCCCGCACCCCGGCCGCCGTCGGGAAGGTGAGCTCCTCCGGCGGGGACACCCAGTCCGGCTCGAGAGGGGAGGAGGCGGCCCGGTAGAGCTCCTCGACGGCGCCTCCCTCGGTGATCCGGTAGACGGCGGGAGGGGCGGTGGCGCTCGCCCCCAGCACCACGGTCTCTGTGTCGGCGCCGTCCCCGCCGCTTCGCAGGGCGCTGATGGTCACGCACGGCTGATCGACCTCCCGCATCCGGGCGGTGACCGGATCGAGGATCCCCACGTGGTCGCGGCCACCGCGACGGAACCGGCAGACGAGATGACCGTCGCCCCTGACATCGAAGGTGCCTTGCCCGAGCGTCCAGTCCGGGCTGTGGAATTCAACCTCGTCGGTGGCGGCGCGCCGGGGCGGCTCCCCCCGGCGCCATTGGAAGGGCTGCCACCACCCGAAGCGGTCCGAGACGAACCAGAGGTCCTCCCCCACCCAGGTGGGCTGGCCCACGGATTCGTCGACGCCCCCGGCGATGCAGACGGGATCGACGAGCAGCGGGGCCTGTCCCGGGGCGGCGCCCGGCCCGGGACCGTTCAGGTCCGCCACCCAGAGCTCGCAGCCGTCCCAGGGCATGTTGGGGTGGTCCCAGGACAACCAGGCCAGTCGGCGGCCGTCGGGGCTCGGCCGGGGGGCGGCGAAGAAGTCCCGTCCGGCCACCAGGACCGTCGGCTCGAATTGCCCGAGGCGGTCGACGGCCACCACCTCGTCGTCCACCTGGTCCCGGTGGTGCCGTTCGCGCAGGCTGACCAGGAGACGGGCCCCCGCCACCGGGCGGGCGTCGGCGTAGCGGTGGGTCTCGCCCAGCGGGGCGGGAGGCGTGAGCCGGACGGGGTCGGCTCCGGCGGGGCCCGGCCCGCCGTCGAGCCACCACAGGGCCTGCTCGAGAAGGTCGGTGTAGAGCAGGCCGTCGCCGTCGGCGAAGTGGGCCCCGCCGCCGTACTCGTGGACCTGCGACCGCACGCTCACCCCCGGAGGTGACACCTCCTCGGGGACACCGCCCCGGGGCAGGCGCATCACGGCCATCCGGCCTCCCTCGTGGGGTCTGCTCTCGGACCACCAGCAGGTGTCGCCCACGACCTGGAGGCCGGCCAGCGAGATCCGGGCGCCACCCATCACCGCAGGAGAGAGCGGCGACGGCCAGGTGCCGTAGGAAGAGCGCTGCACGGAACCCGTACGGTACCCGTCGATGGCCACGACATCGCAGACCGAAGCCCTCCCCGACCACTTCCCCGCCTACGTGGTAACCCGCCACGACCCCTCGGGCACGGCGATCACCCGGGGGCTGGCCTCGCTGACCCCGGCCGATCTGCCGGCCGGCGAGGTCCTCGTCCGGGTGCGGTGGTCCTCGGTCAACTACAAAGACGCGTTGGTCACGGTGCCCGGCAACCGGGCGGCCCGCATCTCCCCGCTCGTGCCGGGCGTGGATCTGGCCGGGGTGGTGGTGACGAGCGACGATCCGGCCCTGGCCCCGGGCACCGAGGTACTGGCCCACGGGCACGACCTGGGGGTGGCGCGCCACGGCGGTTTCGCCGCCTGGGCCCGGCTCCCGGCCGGGCTGGCCACGGCTCTGCCGGATGGCCTGTCGGCACGCCGGGCCATGATCATCGGGACCGCCGGGTTCACCGCCGCCCTGTCGGTCGACCGGCTGGAGGACCACGGGCTCTCCCCCGGAGACGGTCCCGTCCTCGTCACCGGGGCCTCGGGCGGGGTCGGCTCCTTCGCCGTCGCCCTCCTGGCCCGACGGGGCCACGAGGTGGTGGCGAGCACAGGGAAGACCGACGAGCGGCAATGGCTGCTCGACCTGGGCGCCGCCGATGTCATCGGGCGCCACGACCTGGACGAGGATCCGGACCGGGTCCTCGGACCGCAGCGCTGGGCCGGGGCCGTGGACTGCGTGGGGGGGACGACACTGGCCCGGATCCTGCGCACACTGCGCTACGGCGCGGCGGTGGCCGCCAGCGGGCTCACCGGCGGCTCGACCCTGGAGACGACCGTGTTCCCGTTCATCACCCGCGACGTGGCGCTGATCGGGGTCGACTCGGTGGCCACCGGCCCCGAGCAACGTCGGGCCGTGTGGGCGGGCCTGGCCGGCGACGTCGGTCCCCTCGACCTGGAGGCTCTGGTGGCCGAGGAGGTGTCCCTCGAGGGCCTCGACCAGGCCATCGACGACGTCCTCGGTGCCCGGGTGCGCGGCCGGATCCTCGTCCGCCTGACCGATTAGGTGTGCGGGGAGGCCTCAGGGGTTCGGGGGGGCCGTGGTCTCGGTCTCAGGCGAATCGGCAGCGAACACGGGCGAGACGTCGACGGTACCGCCGTTGCACACGGTGAGCTGCCCGGACACTTTGAGCTCCGTGGTCGTGTCGGGCGGTATCACCTGGACCTGTGTGGTCGTCGGGCACGACGACTCGGTGCCGGAGACCACATCGGAATAGCCGATGTTGAAGTAGGCCGTGGCCCCCGAGGCCAGGCTGACGTTGGCCCGGGCGAAGTCGGTGAACGAATCGGATCCGCCCTCGACCTCGTTGGTGGCGATGTCGGCGCCTCCGGCGCCGAGCAGCTGTATCCCGGGATAGCCGAACAGCGGACAGGTGGCCGAGGAGGTGTTGCGCAGGCCGAAGGTCACTTCGTTGGTGCCCGCCGCACCCTCGGTCCCGAGCAGGCTGAGGGTGTAGTTGGCCCCGGTGCACCCGGGCACGGTCGTGGTGGTGGCGGGCGGCGGCAACGTCGTACTCACGTTGGTGGTGCTCGTGGTCGTCGTGGCCCCGGACGTGGACGTGGCCGCCTGCTTGTTCGATGAACATCCGGCCAGGGCCACGGCACCGACGAGCNNTGATCCACCGAGCCGACAGCCCGGTGCGTCGATGGCTCAAGAGCTGAAGTCTTCCGGCCGCACGGTATCGAGGAACTGCCGGAACTCCCCCACCAATTCCTCCGGTGTGGCCGACTCCCCGTCGTCGTCGTCATCGGTGGGAAGGAGGATGCCTTCGGAGTCCATGAGCTCGTCGGAGACGAACAGGGGGCTGGCGGTGCGAACGGCGAGGGCCACCGCATCCGACGGNNGGCGTAGTAGGTGGCCGAGCGGAGCTCGGTGATCACGACACGCTCGAGGCTGGCGCCGAGAGTCTCGACGATGTCGCGCAGCAGGTCATGGGTCATGGGGCGAGGGGGGGCCACCCCCTGGATGGCGAAGGCGATCGCCGTGGCCTCGGGAGCCCCGATGAAGATGGGAAGGGTGCGACCCACACCTTCGGTCTCGGTCAGCAGCAGGACGGGCGTGTTCGACTGGAGGTCCACCCTGACGGCGCTCAGCCGGACTTCGACCATACGTGCAACTTACCGCCCGTAGAGCTGCTCAACATGCGCTTCGGGGTCCTCTTCCAACGCTTGTCGATCCCCGGCGGCCACGAATCGCAGGTTGCGGTACCGGCCGGCCACATCAAGGCCGTACCCTAGAAGAAGCTCGTCAGGGGCCTCGAACCCGGCGAATCGCACGGGGACGGGCACGATCCGCCGGGCCCGGCGGTCGAACAAGGTGCAGACCTCGACCGAGGCCGGCTCACGTCGGCGCAGCTCGCCCAGGACATAGGTGGAGGTGAGCCCGGTATCCACGATGTCCTCCACCAGCACGACGTCTCTGTCGTGGACGTCGTGGTCCAGGTCCTTCACGATGCGGACGCGACCGGTCCCTTCGGTGTAGGCCGATATACCCAGGAAGTCGACCTCACAGGGAACGGTCATGTTTCGGACGAGGTCGGCCACAAAGAAGATGCTGCCCTTCAGCACGGCTACGAACGACACACCGGCCGGATAGGCGTCCGAGATCTCGGACCCGAGTCTGGCCGTGGCGGCAGCGATCTCGTCGCGCTCGTGGAGGATCCGGGCGCCGGCGCGCCCCGTCACCCGCCCAGTTGGTCGCGTAGGGCGTTGCGCAGGAGGACGGAGCGCAGTTGCTGACCGAGGCGCGACAACTCGGCCACATTGTCATGGGCCCTCTGGCGCGCCTCGGGATTACGTTGCTTCAACAGGGGCAGGACGATCTGTTCGATAAAGCCGGCCTCGCGCTCGGCTGCATGCTTGTGCAACCGGAGATGGCGGGCTTCGACGCCGAATTGGGCGAATCCCGCCGCCGCCCGGGCGATGGCCAGGGCATCGTCGTCGTAGTAGGGGACGCCGCCGACCACGCGTCCGGACACCAGGCCGAAGGATTCGAGCTGCTGCACGTCACCGACGGCCAGCCCGGTCGCCGTCGCCAGCTCCTCGATGGTCATGTCGGATCCCGCCATGGTCGACACCGGCGCATCGGCCGTGGGCGCCCCGCGCGCCGACGCCCCCGAGGCCTTGGCCGGCGCCGGGGTGGCCGCTGACTTCGAGGCCGAGCGGCCGGCGGCCGGGCGCGAGGTCCCGCTGCGGCGAGCGGCGGCGGCCACGGGGGCCGACGGCTTCTCCGTCTCCTCCTCGCT
>PKWD01000375.1 GCA_003131945.1 Acidimicrobiaceae bacterium | reverse complement strand
AGATCCGCGACCGCGTCTTCGGCAATCTCTACCTGACCGAGAAGCGCGGAGCATCGGAGTTTTCCGACGTCGACATGGAACTCATGACCGCCCTGGCCGGCGCGGCCGGCATCGCCGTGGAGAACGCCCGACTCCACGCCCGTGTGCAACGCCTCACCGTCGCCGCCGACCGGGAGCGCATCGCCCGCGATCTCCACGACACCGTGATCCAACGACTCTTCGCCACCGGGCTCGCTCTGCAGTCGAGCCTCCCCCTGGTCGACAATCCCGATCTCCGGGACCGTCTGGAGGACGCCATCGCCGACCTCGACGACACCATCCGCCAGGTCCGCACCACCATCTTCAGCCTGGAGCCTCCGACGACGGCCGAGCGCGGCGTGAGGGCCAAGGTGCTCGAGATCTGCGCCGATGCCGCCCGCAGCCTCGGCTTCGAACCCGAGGTCCGCTTCGTGGGACCGATCGACCGTCGGGTAACGAACGAGATGGCCACCGAGCTGATGGCGACACTGCGCGAAGCGCTGACCAACGTGGCCCGTCACGCCGATGCCCGCCACACCGAGGTGGAGCTGTCGGTCCACGACGACCTGCATCTAAAGGTGCTCGACGACGGCATCGGCGCCGGCACCGATGCCACCAGCGAGTCGATGGGAAAGGGCCTACGAAACATGGCCGATCGGGCCGAGGCTCTCGGCGGCTCGTTCGAGCTTCTGTCCCGCCCCGGCGGCGGCACCGAGCTCAGCTGGCGGGTGCCACTCGGGCAGAACTAAGCGGACGGTGACGATGGCGTCTTCGATGGTGGTGCTGACGCGGAAGGACGAGTGTCTGAAGACGCTCAACATGTCCCGGTTCTCGGGCAGGACATAAGCGACGAATGTCGTGATCCCGTGCGACCGCGCCGCGTCGGCCAGCTTTTGCAGAAGCGCCGTGGCGATCCCGTGATGCTGGTACCGGTCGGCCACCACGAAGGCAACCTCGGCCTCGAGAGACCCCGGATTCCGGTCATAGCGACCGACGGCGATCAGTCGGTCACCCTCTTCAGCGACGATGGCCAGCCGGTCGACGTAGTCGACGCGGGTGAACCGCTCGACCTCGGTCGCCGAGAGAATCGGGTGCACGAAGAAGAAGCGCCGGTAGACCGAACGAGGCGAGAGATGCCGATGAAAGTCGATCAGGCCAGGACCGTCGTCCTCCCGGATCGGCCTCAGACAGATCTTGTCTTTCGCCGCCGTCGACGTGAGCATCGGGGGTTCCCCTTCTTTCTCGGGTGATGGCCCTGAACGCCCTGTCGACGTGACGGGCCTGTCGGCGTGACGGCCCTGTTGTCTTGACGTTCCCGATCGGCCTGACGTTCTTGTGGCATCACGCAGTTGTGAGCCTGCCGGGTGGCCCGGCAGGCTCACAGGGATGCGAGCTGGAGACTGAGGTATCAGGGCCACGGCCTGTCAGTGGACCGGCAAGGCCCCGGTCGGTACCCGGAACGTCTCTGTCTTCACGTGGTCACGTCGGTGGAAGAGATCACGCACCATGGGTATGGCCACTCGGTCCAGACCGAAGTAGCCGGCATTGCGCCAGGCCAGGATCAGGAGCAGGGCGACGAGGGCGAAGGCCGGGTTCACGCCGGCGGAGCCCGAGAACATGTAGACCAGGTTGAGGCCGAGCCCGGCGATGGCAGCGGCGCCCGTGAACAGACCGAGGATCAGCAACGCCCCGATCGCCAGTTCGCTCAGCGTGATCAGTTTGGCGATCCACGAAGCGTTGGGGACGACGAAGTTGTGCAGGAAACCCGCGAACCATCCGTACGACGCGCCACCCTTACCGGTGGCCGAACCGGCTACCCCGGCCGTGGCGAAACCCTTGACGGCAGCGCCGCCGCCGTTCCAGAACGCAGCCTTCTCGGCGCCCCACATCTTCTGATAGCCGGCGTTCAGCCATTCGTAGCCGAGCCACAGGCGTGCCACGAGCCAGATGCCGCTGGCGGCCTTCGAGCGGAAGAGCCAGTCGGAGAACTTGACGTTTCCCGTCGGAGACTCGAACGTGCCGTTGGGGTGCTCCGGCGTGCCACCTCCCAATGCGACTGTTCCACGAAACGTTGCGAAGTTCATGTCACTTCCTCTTCCTGACCTGGCCACCGCGATGCAGCGGCCTCACACCTCCACCTTGGCCGTCCGGGCCGGGAATAGGCAGGGCCGAAAGTCCCGAAACGGCCGCAGGCCCGGTCTGGCGGTCGGGTGATCCACCGCCACTGTGGCCTTTCGGGGTCACCGGCCGGACCGGGCTTTGACTTCCGATGCATTGACTTCCGACCGGCTTGTTATATAGTTCACTAGATGACTAGAGAAGTATTGGGGCAATCGGTCAGCTTCCAGCTGAGCTCGGACTCCGGTGTTCCCGCCTACCTGCAGCTGGTACAACAGATCAAGCAGGCCCTGCGCATGGGCGTCCTCGGGGTGGGCGACAAGCTGCCCACCGTGAAAGAGGTGGTGGCCGAGGTGGCCATCAACCCCAACACGGTGATGAAGGCCTATCGCGAGCTCGAACACGAGGGCCTCGTCGAGGGTCGCCAAGGGGTGGGCACGTTCGTGTCCCGTCGTCCCGAAGGGCCCCCTCCGGGTACCCAGGTCCGCCTGGCCCGCACCCTCGAGCGGTGGGTCCAGAGCGCCCGCGGTGAAGGGCTCGACGACGAATCGATCGAAGCGCTCCTGCGGTCGACGCTGCGGACGACACTCGAATCGGGAGTGGCGTGATGGCCGGCGCACCAGGGGATCGGGACGCGGCGCCGGCCATCGAGACGCGCGGACTGGGCAAGCGCTTCGGCTCCCAGTGGGCCTTGCAGGACTGCTCGCTGTCAGTCCCGCGTGGCCGTGTGACTGCCCTCGTCGGTCCGAACGGGGCCGGAAAGTCGACCTTCCTGCGCATTCTCGCCGGCGAGCAGCAGCCCGACCGCGGCAGCGTTCGTTACGGAACGGGGCTGCGCACCGCGAGCTACGCGCAGAGCTCGGTCGACGATCTGCCCGCCGGCGTCACGGCCGCCGAGGCGGTGATGCGGATGGGCGTCACCGGCGAAGAGGCACGCGGCCTGCTGGGCCGGCTGAACCTCGGCGGCGATGCCGGCGACAAACCGGTCGAAGCGTTTTCCGGCGGCGAGCGACGGCGCATCATGCTCGCGCGGTTGATGGCGCAGCGCGCCGACTGTCTGTTCCTCGACGAGCCGACGAACGATCTCGACATCGCCAGCCGCGAAGCGCTCGAAGACGTCTTGGCCGACTACGACGGCGCGCTGTTCGTCGTCTCGCACGACCGCTATCTGCTCAAACGGCTGGGCGAACGGGTCGTCGCGATCCGCGACGGTCGAGCCCAAGTGATCGACGCCGACTACGCAACCTACGAACGCCGCCTGCACGAACCGCCGCCCGCGAACAGCGGTCGCCCGACGACGAAGGATGGCCGCGCTGCGAAGGACGGAGACGTGCGGCCGGCCGCGAGTGCATCGAAGGATGCGCCGAAACGGCGCGTGGCGCACGAGGCCAAGCTCGACGCCGGTCGCCGTAAGCGCACGGTCGCCGACGCGGAGAACCGCGTCGCGCAGCTCGACGCCGAGCGCACGCTGCTCGAAGCGCAGTTCAGCGCGTCGGAACTGTACGACGATCCGCAGCGCGTCGTCGAGCTGCAGCACGCGCTCGAGCGCAATCGCGCCGAATCGACCGCGGCAATGACCGCCTGGGAGCGCGCCGTCGAAGCGCTCGGCTAGGGGTCTCCATCTCGGCTCGCGTTCACCTTTCGGCAGGCTCAAGGTGAACGGTGGTAGGGCTCGATTGCGGTACGGTCGTCGCCCTTCGACGGGCTCAGGGTGACAACGT
>PKWD01000107.1 GCA_003131945.1 Acidimicrobiaceae bacterium | reverse complement strand
ACCCGGGGCTCGGCCGCCACGGCGCCCACGGTCGTGCCCATCCCCGATGCCGTCACCGCGTACTCGTGGAGGACGACCTCGTCGCCGTCCTCCTCCCCCACCGTGTCGCGGAACATGGCCCAGATGGAGAAGTCCCCGGCCTCGTCGACGGTGACATCGAGACAGCGACGCCGGCGCATCCAGTCGCGCTCGAGGGTGCCGGTGCTGTGCCAACCCCAGGGATCCGACGTGTCCACCGGGGCCGGCGGGCAGTCCTGGATGGGCATGCCGTGGGAGGTCTCGATACTGGCCACGGCCTCGCCCCCCGTCCGCCAGCCCGAGCAGAGGTCGCTCATCCGGTCGAGCATGTCGGCCGGAACGAGGGTGGAGGGGTCATGGCCTTCGCGCCGGGCCAGCCGCATCCAGGCGTAGCCCGAGATGAGCGCCGCCGCCGGCATGTCGTCGAGGACCTGACGCAGCAGCGATCCGGCCTCGGCGTCGGGAACGACGGCGGCCAGGTGACGACGGAAGCCCCCGCCGGCCCGGGCCCCGATGAGGTCTTGGGCCCAGGTCGCCGCCGGTGTCGTCTCCAAGGTGATCAGGTTCCGGGCCATGTCGAAACCGGCCGCTACCGACGCTTCGGCCAGCACCGTGACGTCGTCCCGGCCCTGTCGACCGGTGCGGATGTCGCGGGCCAGCCCCGTCATGTCGAGGGCTGAGCTGAAGCCCCGGCGGGGCCCGATGTCGATCGACATCGTGCGCCGGACCGATCCGGGCGCCCGGGGCACCACCGTGGCCAGGGGCTGGCGCGGTGTCACCGGTGTGCGGGAGGTCACCGCGCCACGCTACCGTTCCAGCCGCGTTCTCCGACGCTGGCGTCAGGTTCCTGGGCGACGACGAAAGGCATGATCACATGGCACGAAGGGTGGCGATCGTCGGCGCCTCGCTGTCGGATGTCGGCAGGGTGGACCACAAGTCGGCGTTCGAACTGCATCACCAGGCCACCTCCCGGGCCCTGGCCGATTCGGGGATCGACCGCCGCGAGGTCGACGGCTTCATGTCCCACGGGACCGGGGCCCTGCCCCCCATCGAGGTGGCCGAGTACCTGGGGCTGGCCTCCCACATCGACTACATCGACTCCACCGGGGTGGGCGGGTCGTGCTGGGAGATGTTCCTCGAGCACGCCGTGGCCGCCATCGCCCAGGGCCAGATCGACACCGTCGTGCTCAGCTACGGCTCGACCTCGAGGGCCGACCTGAAGCGGCGCCAGCGGACGGCCAACCTCTTCTTCGGCAACAAGGGCCCGATCCAGTTCGACGCCCCCTTCGGCCACACCCTCATCGCCAAGCACGCCATGTCGGCCCGGCGCCACATGGCCGAGTTCGGGACCACCATCGAGCAGCTGGCCGAGATCGCCGTGTCAGCCCGCTACAACGCCGGCTTCAACCCCGACGCCTACTACCGCGACCCCATCACCATCGAGGATGTCCAGACCTCGAAGATGATCGCCGACCCCTTCACCAAGCTGCACTGCTGCATCCGCTCCGACGGGGGCGGGGCCATCGTCCTCACCCACGAGGAGCGGGCCCGCGACTGTGCCAATACCCCGATCTGGGTGCTCGGCACCGGAGAGGCCATCTCGCATACGACCATGAGTGAGTGGGCCGACTTCACCGAGTCCCCCTGCGTGCGGTCGGGCAAGAAGGCCTTCGCCCAGGCCGGCGTCACCCCCGAGGACATCGACGTGGTCGAGGTCTACGACTCCTTCACCCTGACCGTGCTGCTCACCCTGGAGGGCCTCGGCTTCTGCAAGAAGGGCGAGGGGGGCGCCTTCGTGGAGAACGGCCGCCTGCGGGTGGGGGGCGAACTGCCCACCAACACCGACGGCGGCGGGCTGTCGTCCTGCCAGCCCGGCATGCGCGGCATCTTCTTACTGGTCGAGGCCGTGAAGCAGCTGCGGGGCGAGTGCGGGGAGCGTCAGGTGGCCGACGCCGCCCTGGCCTGCGTCAACGCCACCGGGGGCTGGATCTCCTCCACCGGGACGGCCATCCTCGGACGTGAGTAGAACCCGCAGCGGCGCCGCCGTGGTGGCCCTGTCGTTGGCGGCGGGCCTGGCGTCGTGTGCCAACGGCACGGGGTCCTCGAGCCCCTCGACCGTGGCCAGCACCACCAGCACGACCTCGGCGGCGTCGGCCCTCGGGATCCCCGCCATCCGCCATGTCTTTGTCATCGTGCTCGAGAACAAGTCCTACAGCGAGACCTGGGGACCGAGTCCCGGAGCGCCGTATCTGGGGACGACCCTGAGGGACATGGGCAATCTCCTCACCGAGTACTACGCCACCTCCCACGACAGTCTGGGCAACTACATCTCCATGGTGTCGGGCCAGCCGGCCAATCCCGTCACCCAGGCCGACTGCGTGGCCACGTACGAGAACGTCTCGCCCCCGACAGTGGCCAACGGCATCGCCACGGGGACCGGCTGCGTCTACCCGTCGAGCGTCGGGACCATCGCCACCCAGCTCGAGACGGCCGGACTCACCTGGAAGGGCTACATGGAGTCGATGGCGCAGCCCTGCCAGCACCCGCAGCTCGGCCAACCCGATCCGAACGTGGTGGCCACCGCCACCAGCCTCTACGCCACCCGGCACAACCCGTTCGTCTATTTCCAGGCCATCACCGGCTCGCCCAGCTGCGCCGACGACGACGTGGCCCTCACACAATTGCCGGTGGACCTGGCCAAGGTGTCGACCACACCGAACTACTCCTTCATCACGCCCAACCTCTGTGACGACGGCCACGACGCCACCTGCGCCGCCGGCGGGCCGGCCGGCTTCGACGGCATCAACGCGTTCCTCGAGACCTGGGTGCCGAAAATCCTCGATGCTCCGGCGTACAAGAAAAACGGGCTCCTGCTCATCACCTTCGACGAAGCCGAGGCTCTCGGAACGCTGCAGGACGACACGGCCTGCTGCGGCGAACCCCCGAGCATCAGCGCCTCCGGAGTCCAGAACGGGCTGGCCGGCCAGGGCGGACCGGGGGGCGGCCGCATCGGCCTGCTGGCCATCTCGCCGTTCATCAAGCCGGGCTCGACCACGGCCACGCCCTACAACCACTTCTCGCTACTGCGCAGCGTCGAGGACATCTTCGGCCTGCCCCATCTGGGCGAGGCGGCCGCTCCCGGCCTCGCCGCCTTCGGCGCCGACGTCTTCACCCGGCCGCGAGGCTGAGAACCGGCGAGGGATCAGACCGCCGCCGTCGGCGTCGGCGTCGGCGCGAACCCGATCCGGCGCGCCGGTGACCCCTCTGCCGGTGACGCGTCCGCCGGTGTCGCGTCCGCCGGCGTGGCATCCGGTGCCGACCGGTCGTCCACCGCTTCGGAGCGGAGGTCCGTCCACCCTCCGCCGGGGCGACTCAACCAGTGGACGACGGGCCTGGTCGGACGACCGGACAGCGTCAGTGCCCCACAGCTGCAGCTGGCGACGTCCCAGGCGTGGCGGAGGGTGAGCACGTCGAGGCAGGTCTCGCAACGCAGGCGGCTCGGGCGACGACGCGCCGGGCGTCGACGCTCAGGCGCTGGCACCGGAGAGCTCGCGTTGTCCGTCGACCGTTCCCCCGGCCTCCTCGGAGCCCGGGCGGGGGGCGCACAGGCCCCGGGTGGGGGCGATGATCTCGTCGATGACGCCGTACACCTTGGCCTCGTCGGGGGTCATGAAGTAGTCGCGGTCGATGTCTCGCTCGACCCGCTCGACGGACTGGCCGGAGTGGAAGGCGATGATCTCGGCCATGCGCTTGGTGGTGGCCAGGACCTCCTTCAGATGGATGGCCATGTCACTCGGTGCACCGCGGGTGCCGGCGGAGCCCTGATGGATCATGATCTTCGAATTGGGCAGGGCGAAACGCTTGCCGGGGGCGCCACCGGCCAGGATCATGGCCGCCGCCGACATCCCCATGCCGACGCAGATGGTGGAGACGTCGCAGTGGACGTGCTGCATGACGTCGTAGATGGCCATGCCGGCGTAGGCCATGCCGCCGGGAGAGTTGATGTACATGGCGATGTCGCGATCAGGGTTCTCGGCGTCGAGGTAGAGGATCTCGGCCACGAGAAGGTTGGCGATCTGGTCGTCGACCTCCTGGCCGAGAAAGACGATCCGCTCCTTGAGCAACAATGAATAGATGTCGAAGGAGCGGTCCCCCCGGGCCGTCTGGTCGATCACCATGGGGATCAGAGATTGACTGAGCACGCGCACCACCTCTCGTCAGCGAGAGCCCCATCGCAGGTATCTCTCATATGAGATATCATATCTGACGTAATGAACGAACGTCGGCACGAACCGAAACTGCCTGGCTTCGCCGAGATGGCGGCCCGCCGGCGGGCCCTGGCCGAGGAGCTGGTCGAGCGGCGGATCTCTCTGGGGCTGTCGCAGACCGAGGTGGCGGCCCGCATGGGGACCTCGCAGTCAGCCGTGGCCCGCTTGGAGACAGGCCAGGTCGACGTGCGTCTTTCCACGCTCGAGCGTTACGCGGCGGCGGTCGACGAGGTGCTCGACTGGCACCTCGGTGGCGGCGGGGGCTGAGGTGTCGATCCTGCCCGGCTTCGGCGATCAGGTGCTCTCCTCGCTGTTCGCCCGCCGCATCGTCTTCGTCCACGGTGATCTCACCAGTGACAAGGCGTCGGAGACGGCGGCCGCCCTCCTGACCCTCGACGCCCTGGGTGACGAGCACGTCGAACTGCGACTGCAGGCGCCGATGGCGTCGTGGGAGGCGGCCGGTGTGCTCATCGATGTCATCGACGTCCTCGGCGTGCCCGTGCACACCGTCGCCCTCGGCATCGTCGGGGGTGGCGCCGTCGGCGTCCTGGCCGCCGGGTCGAACCGGTCCATCGCTCCGCACGCCCGGTTGCACCTCCGCCACCCCGACACCACGGCGTCGGGTCGACCGTCGGACATCACCAGGACGGTCGACGCCCAGAGCGCCCTCCAGGCCGAGTTCCAGCGCCTCCTGGCCGAGCGCACCGGACGGCCGGAGATCGAGATCGAAGAGGAATGGGGCCGGGGCGGGTACCTCGACGCCCCCAGCGCCATCGCCCTGGGCTACGCCGACTCCCTGTCTGTGTAGCTGACTCCCTATCGCTTGGTGGGGACTGAGGTATTTCCGGCGCTGAGGACTCCCGGTCGAGCTGCCGCCCTGACGGATTCCCCGCTGCCGGCGCGATTAGTCAGCAGCGGCGGCGCCGTCAACACCGACAACGGATGCGCCATCAGCAAGCGAGGCGCGTGTCGGCGATCCCGAGGGAGTTGGCCATGTTGCCCCTGTCCTACACGACGGTGCGTGCGCTGGCCACGGGCCCCCTGGCCGCCCGGTCGGCGGGGCGCACGATCACGGCCCGGCGCGATCACGATCCGTCCGGAGTATGGCCCGGGATGTCTCTCAGGACCCGGCACCGGTGGCGCGCGATCCCGATACCGAGGACTTCGGAGGCGTCGTCCCACCACCGATCAGCGATGTCGGTGGAATCCTTGACCAAGGTGTCGTCCCACAAGGACACGACGTAGATCTGGCTCCGGCTCGAACCCTCACGCAACTCGAGACACAGCAGGCCACCGAAGGCCGGGTGGCTCGCGTAGCGGGGGGCAAGCCTCTCGTCAAAGATCTCGAGCAGCGACGTGATCTGCTCGGAGGGCAGGTGGAACGTCAGCACCCGGGCGAAGGTCGCCATGCACTGTCCCGGGCCGTAGATCGTCTGAGAGCCACAGCCGGGCACGCTACGTATCTATCTCCGGCGATAGCCAGTTCGAATAGATTGATCGCGTGACAAGATCAATGGATCTCCAACAGCTCGAGCAGTTCGTGGCTGTGGCCGAGGAGCGAAACTTCACGCGCGCGGCGCGGCGGTGCCAGATCGCACAATCGGCGCTCTCCACCTCCATCCGGGCTCTCGAGCGCGATCTGGGTGCGCCGCTGTTCATCCGCACCACCCGGCGGGTCGAGCTGAGCGAGACCGGAGACGCTCTTCTCCCCGAGGCCCAGCGGGTCCTGGCCGCCGCCGCCTCGGCCCGTGACGCCGTCGACCAGTCGATCGGCCGGGTGCGGGGAAGCATCGCCATCGGCCTCGTCTGGGGCAGCATCGGCCCTGTCCTCATCCCGTATCACGCCGCCTTTCCCGATGTCGAGATCACCCTCAGGCAGGGCCTGTCGGTGGCGCTCGTCGACGACGTTGTGCGCGGCGGCCTCGATCTCGCCTTCGTGGGCCTGCCGCCACGGGGTTGGCCGACCGGGATCCGCGTGATCTCGACACGATCGGTGCCGGTGGGCATTGCCTGCGCCGTCGGACACCGCCTGGCGCGGCGCAAGAAGGTGGGCATCACGCAACTGGCGGGCGAGGTCTTCGTGGCCAACCCGGGTGATATCGCCAGCCGCAACGCGGTGAGCACCTTCTTCGCCCGGTCGGGCGTGGAGTACCGCACGATCTTCACGGTGCAAGACGTTCCCAGCATGCTCGACCTCGTGGCCCACGGGCTCGCCATCTCGCTCCTACCGAAGGCGGCGACCGAATCCGAACCAGGGATCTGCTACGTCCCCATCGAGGGGTTCTCACCGTCATGCGACGCCGCCGTCATCACCGCCGACCGTCCCGCCAGCGCGGCGACCCGTTCGTTCCTCGACACCTTGGATGATCTGGCGTTCCAGTTCTGAGCACCGGTCGGCCCGGTGGCCGGTGGGCTCGGTGATCGTGGCCCGGCGGGGACGGTTCAGGGTTCGGCCATGACCTTCACGAGGACCTGGCCCGGGAACCGGTCGGGCCACCTCCACGACCTTCAGGACATCGACGTCCCCGTACTCGTCGAAGCGCCGAGCATCTTCGGTGCGCTCACTCCCAAAAACGCCGCCACGCTGACCGAGTTGCAGCGCATGACCGAGGTGGTGATCCTGGCCAGCTTGGTCATCGCCGGTTGCAGCCTGGCCGTGACCATGGCCGCCGGGGTGACCGACCGCAAGCGCCCCTTCAGCCTGTTGCGGCTCACCGGTGTTCCCGTGGCCGTGCTGCGGCGGGTGGTCGCATTGGAGACCGCTGTGCCCCTCGTCGTCATCGCCTTGGCTTCGGCGGGCACCGGTCTCTTGGCCGCCGATCTGTTCCTACGATCACAACTCGGGATAACTCTGCGAGCACCGGGATTCGCGTACTACCTGATCGTGCTGGGCGGGCTCGGCGCGTCACTCGGGGTCATCGCCTCCACTCTTCCGCTGCTCGAGCGGATCACCCGACCCGAAAACGCCCGCATGGAGTGACGGCGTCCGACCGGTTCAGGCCGTGGCGGTACCGGGGAGGCCCATGGCCTTGACCTCGAGGTACTCCTCGAAGCCCNNCCGCCGAAGGGCACGTCGGGGGCGTTGTACATACCGCCGTTCACCATCAAGGTGCCGGCCCGGATGCGGCGGGCCACGGCCAGGGCCCGCTCCTCGGAGGCCGAGGTCACGGCGCCGGAGAGTCCGTAGATGGAGTCGTTGGCGATGCGGACGGCGTCGTCGTCGTCGTCGAAGGAGCAGATGACGAGGACGGGGCCGAAGATCTCCTC
>PKWD01000146.1:190-6327 GCA_003131945.1 Acidimicrobiaceae bacterium | reverse complement strand
ACGAGTACGACGAGTACGACGACCGGAGCCCCCGGGGGTTCTCGGGACCAACGCGGGCCGACCCCCGTGCCGTGGAACCCGAAGAGCCCGAAGAGCGTCCGGCCCCCTCCCCGGTCGGTCGCATCCGCACCCTGCCCCGCGAGGGGGGGGTGCAGGCCCAGCCCCAAGCCCAGATCCATGGGTCGGTGAATCCGCGCCCGGCCCAAGCAACGGTCCGTCCGATGAGCGTCGGCGATGCCGCCAAGGTTCACGTGGTCGCCCCGTCGCGCTTTGGTGATGCCAAGGAGATCGCCGACGTCTTGAAGGCCAACCGGCCGGTGATCGTGAACCTCCAAGTTGCCGAGCGAGACCTGCAGCGGCGGATGATCGATTTCTGCAGCGGCGTGGCCTACGCCCTGAACGGGAAGATGGAGCGGGTGGCCGACAAGGTGTTCCTGGTCACGCCGTCCAACGTGAAGGTCTCGGCCGAGGAGCGCCTGAGGCTCCAGGAGAACGGCCTCCTACGGTCGTAGCGGTCGCCCGGCACTCGTCCCCCGAGAACCGTCCGGCACCTCCTTCATGCCCACACCCGTCCTGTTCACCGTGTTGATAGGCGCCAGTTCGGGCCTGCTCCGCATCCTCGACTATGTGGTCGAGGTGTACGTGATCCTGCTCATCGGCCGCGCCCTGTTGAGCTGGTTCCCGTCGGAGCCGGGGACCGCCATCTACGGCATCGTGCGGGCCCTCGACCGGGTCACGGAGCCGCTTCTGCGGCCGATCCGACGGGCCTTGCCACCGGTGCGGGCTGGCGGAATGGCCATCGACCTCTCGATCATCGTGGCCATCGTGGGCCTCGAGGTCCTGCTCGGAGTCATCAACAACGTCGCCTGACGGGTAGGACGCCCATTTTTGTGGGACCTGTGGACCGGAAAATCCATCAGTGGACCGGGCAGGAGCATTGGGTAGGATCCCCCCATGGACAGCCCGAAGTCGAGTAGTCAGCAATCGAGCCTCGACAGTCTGCGGACGGTCGAATTCCGCCAGACGTTGCGGGGCTATCACATCGACGATGTCGATGAGTACCTCGAGCGCGTGGCCATCGAGGCCGAAGCTCTCCAGGAGCAGATGCGCCAGTCTGCCGACCGCATGCGACAGGCGGCCGAGCGCATCGCGCAGCTCGAACAGTCGATGCAGCAGCTGGAGCAGCAACTGGTGCAGGTGCAGTCGCAGCCGTCGTCTCCGGCGCCGGCCACCGCTCCCGACGACGCGTTGCAGCGCACTCTGCTCCTGGCCCAGAAGTTTGTCGACCAGACCGAGGCCGAAGCCGAGGCACAAGCTCGTTCGACCCTGGCCGAGGCCGAAGCGCGCGCCCACACCGTGTTGGCCGACGCCGAGAATCGCTCCCGGGCGCTCACCGAGGAGACCGAGCGCAAGCTGCGCGAGGACATCTCGCGCCTCGAGTCGATCCGGACACAACTGGCGGGCGACGTAGAGACGATCGCCCGTCATCTCGACACCGAGCGCAACCGGCTACGCGCCGCCCTCGGTGACATGCTCACGTGGGTCGACGAGCACGTGCAGCCCGCCGCGTCGCTCTTGGCGCAACAGCCGTCCGCACCGCCACCACCACCGCCGTTCTCCTCCGGGTCATCTCCCGCCTCCGGGTCATCGCCCGAGGCGACGCCCCCGGCGAGCGCCGAGCCCAACGGCGAGACTCACGGCCCGGCTGGGGGTCAGCCGCCGGCCGGCCAGCGCCCGATGCCGACCGGACAAGCGGGACCGGGTGGACCGGCCACACCGACCGGTTCCCGGGGGCCCGACGCCGACGAACCGGCGTCCTCCGGTGAGCGTCAGGGGACGATGCCCCTGTCGGACCCCGAAGGCGCCCGCGCCGGAGTGCCGCGCTGACGCAAAGGACTGTCCGGGCGCAAAGGACTGTCCGGGCGCAAGGACTCAGATACCGCCCGCGCAGGGAGCCTTGGTGATCCTGATGGCGACGGCGTCGGCCACCGCCAGGCGGATGGCCACGGCGAGGGTCTGCTCGGCCACGTAGCCACGGTGCCTCTCCACGGCGGCCACGGTGCCCGCCGGGGCGTCGAGCTCCAGGGTGATGCAGTCCGAGATGTGCAGGCCGGTTTCACGACGTTCGGCCTGGACCAGGCGCACGACGTCGCGTGCCGAACCCTCGGCCTCGAGCTCGGCGTCGACGGTGATGTCGAGCGTAACCACACCCACGTCGCCGGCCAGGGTGCGACCCTCGCCGGCATTGCGGGGGCGCAGGACCAGTTCGTATTCGCCGGGCTCGAGGGTGATCCCGCCGGCGGTGACCCCGGACTCGGACACGGTCCAGTCCCCCTTCTTCATGGCGGCGAACACCTGGGGGGCATCGGATCCGAGCCGGGGACCGAGAGCAGACGGCACGAGCGTGAGGACGCGCTCGGCCACGTCCTCGAGTCCCTCGGAGAAGGTCACCTCCTTCACGTTCACCTCGTCGGCGATCAGGGCCACGAAGGGCCGGAGGCGCTCAGGATCGGCGGTGGCCACGGTCAGCGTGCGCAGTGGGAGCCGGGCCCGGCGACCGTTGGCCTTGCGGATGGCATGGGCGGCCGAGCAGACGTCGCGCACGAGGTCCATCGTCTCGACGAGCTCGGCATCGGCGGGCAGGTCCGTCGGTCCCGGCCAGTCGGTCAGGTGCACGCTGCGCTCGCCGGTGAGGCCCTGGAAGACGTTCTCGGTGAGTAGCGGCAGCAGCGGCGCCGCCACGCGGCACAGCGTGACGAGGACGGTCGACAGGGTGTCGTAGGCGTCGGCTTTGTCCTGTTCAGTGGGGGGGGTGCCATCGCGGGCGCGCCAGAACCGGTCGCGGCTGCGGCGGATGTACCAGTTGGTCAAGGCGTCGAGGTAGCCGGTGATGGCGGTGCACGCACCGAAGAGGTCGTAGGCGTCCATCTCGGCCGTGACCTCGTCGACCAGCGCCGCCGTCTTGGCCAGGATGTAGCGGTCGAGAACGCCGGTGGCATCGGTGCGTACCCGGCCCCGGATGCCGTCGACGTTGGCGTAGAGCGACAGGAAGTACCAGGAGTTCCAGAACCGGTTGAGGACCTGGCGCCGGACATCCTCGAAGCCTTTGGCGTGGACGATGAGATCCTGACCGCGCAGGACGGGCGACGAGAGCAGGAACCAACGCATGGCGTCGGCCCCCCAGGTGTCGAAGACCATGTCCGGCTCGGGATAGTTCCCGAGCCGCTTGGACATCTTGCGGCCGTCGTCACCCTGGACGACCCCGTGGACCACGCAGTGGCGAAATGGCTGACGGTCGAACAGAGCGGTCGAAAGGACGTGCAACGTGTAGAACCAGCATCGGGTCTGGCCCACGTACTCCACGATGAAGTCGGCCGGAAAATGGGATTCGAACCACTCGGCGTTCTCGAACGGGTAATGGACCTGGGCGTAAGGCATTGAGCCCGACTCGAACCAACAGTCCAGGACATCGGTCACCCGCCGCATGGTCGAGTGGCCTGTCGGATCGTCCGGGTTGGGTCGGGTGAGTGCGTCGATTGCCGGGCGGTGAAGATCATCGGGCCGCACCCCGAAATCGCGCTGCAGCTCGTCCACGCTGCCGTAGACGTCGATCCGGGGATAGCGGGGGTCATCGCTCTGCCACACGGGGATGGGTGCGCCCCAGAACCGGTTGCGGCTGATGGCCCAGTCGCGGGCCCCCTCCAGCCACTTCCCGAAGGCGCCGTCGCGGATGTGGGCCGGGATCCAGTCGATCTCCTGGTTGAGCTGGATCATCGGGTCCTTGATGGCCGTGACGGCCACGAACCAGGAGCTGACCGCCTTGTAGATGAGGGGCGTGTCGGTGCGCCAGCAGTGGGGGTAGCTGTGCTCGTAGGGCGTGGCGTCGATCAGGGCCCCGCTGTGGCGCAGAGCGTCGGTGATGGGGGCGTTGGCCTCGAAGACCTGGAGTCCCGCGTAGTCGGGGACCTCGGCGGTGAACCGGCCCCGGTCATCGACGGGGCAGACCACGGCGATGCCCGCCGCCTGGCAGGCGAAGTAGTCCTCCTCACCGAAACCGGGGGCCATGTGGACCACGCCGGTGCCTTCGTCGGTGGCCACGAAATCGCCGGAGAGCACCGTGAACGCGCCCGGATGGCCGGCGAAAAAGCCGAATAGCGGCGCGTAGGCCCGTCCCACGAGGTCGGAGCCGGTGACGGTGGCGAGGGGAGACGCCTCGGCGAACAGCTCAGGGTAGGCGGCCACCCGTTCGGAGGCGATGGCTGTGGGATGCCCCAGAAGCTCGTAGATGTCGTAGGTGATCTCGGGGCCGACGGCGAGGGCCAGGTTCGACGGCAGGGTCCATGGTGTGGTCGTCCACACGAGAAGCCGGAGCTCCCCGTCAGACACCGAGGAAGGGCGGCCCGGGGCCGGCGAAGGCTCGAGCGTGAACGCCACGGTCACCGCCGGGTCGACCCGGGGCCGGTAGGCATCGTCGGTCCGGGTCTCGAAGTTCGACAGCGAAGTTTCACATTCCCAGCACCAGGGGAGGACCTTCTCGCCCTGATAGAGGAGCTCCTTCTCCCACAGCCGCTTGAAGGCCCACATGACGCTCTCCATGTAGGAGAGGTCCATGGTCTTGTAGTCATTGGTGAAGTCGGCCCAGCGGGCCTGGCGGGTGACGTAGCGCTCCCAGGAGTCGGTGGTGCGCTGGACGAGGGCGCGGCAGTAGTCGTTGAACCGGTCGATCCCGTAGTCGATGATGGCCGCCCGGCCCGAAAACTCGAGCTCCTTCTCGGCCTCCATCTCGGCCGGCAGGCCGTGGCAGTCCCAGCCGAATCGGCGCTCCACCCGGTGGCCCCGCATGGTCTGGTAGCGGGGCACGGCGTCCTTCACGAAACCGGTGAGCAGATGGCCGTAGTGGGGGAGGCCGTTGGCGAAGGGAGGTCCGTCGTAGAAGACGTACTCGTTGTCGCCCCCTGCTCGCGCCGCCACGGACGCCTCGAAGGTGCCGTCGGCCTCCCAGAAGGCCAGCACCCGCTCTTCGAGGCGCGGGTAGTCGGGTTGCTGGTCGACCTGGGGATAGGGGGTGGTGCCACCTAGGTCGTCGGACATCGGACAAGAGTACGCGGCAGCGGCATCTCCTCCCGACACCGACGTCAAGGTTGCCTGGCGGGGCCGGCGACGCTATGGTCGCCCACCTTCGTCAAGCAGGTGGGAGGGCCCCGCATGATCCGCACCGCACATGGCGCCGACCGGAATCCCGGCGGCGGGGGCCTGATGGCCCCGGCGAAGAAGTCATCGTCGACGCCCAAGAAGGGCGGCGCCGCCAAAAAGGTGTCGTCCGGGCGCAGCACCCCGGCCAAGGCTTCGGCCAAGAAGCCGGCGGCCAAGGCCCCGGCCAAGAAGACCTCGGCTCCGGCCAAGAAGGCGGCAAAGGTGACGGCCAAGAAGACTTCGGTTCCGGCCAAGAAGCCGGCGGCCAAGTCCCCGGCCAAGAAGACTTCGGTTCCGGCCAAGAAGCCGGCCGTCAAGGCCGCGGCCAAGAAGGCAGCGCCGCCGGCCAAGAAGCCGGCGCCGGTGGCGAAGAAGGCGGAGGTCGCCGCCAAGACGCCGACACCGGCGAGGAAGCTGGGCGCCCCGGCCAAGCCGGCCGCTCCGCCCAAGCCGGTCAAGCCCACCCGGGGTCCGTACGCGTCGGATACGAAGTTCCTCGATGAGCAGCGCACTCTGCTCCTCGAGGAGCGCGAGGTCTATCAGCGCCAGGCCGATGACCTGCGGGCCGAAGCGGAGTCCCTTGCCCTCGACCGGGAGCCGGGTGATGTCCAGTTCGACGAGGAGTCAGGCGAGGGCGGCACCGTGGCCGTGGATCGCGAGCGCGACCTCACCCTGTCGGCCCAGGCTCTCGCCACCATCGACGAGATCGACTTCGCCGTGATCGCCATCGACAAGAAGCTGTACGGGGCGTGCGAGAACTGTGGCCAACCGATCCCGAAGGCCAGGCTGCGGGCCCTGCCCTATGCCCGTCTGTGTGTGGCGTGCAAGAGCGGCGGACTCCACCGCCGGTAGAAGTCCACGAGGCCAAGGCGCCTATGGGATCCCCCCTCGAGGATGGAACCCAGTGAGGAGCGCTGACGACCGACACAACGACGTTCGACACA
>PKWD01000146.1:0-130 GCA_003131945.1 Acidimicrobiaceae bacterium | reverse complement strand
AATCGAGCATGCCAAGGTAGCCGCCGCCCCGGTCGATGGCGTCGTGCACGGCGTAACCCAAAACCTCCTGGCACTGCCGGGGCAGGCGGCAGGCCAGTTCCGGAGGCACCGCCAGGTAGTTGTTCTCCTC
>PKWD01000287.1 GCA_003131945.1 Acidimicrobiaceae bacterium | reverse complement strand
CGGCGGCCAAGGCCGGGGTCATGGCCCTCACCCGGTCCGCCGCCGTCGAGGGGGCGGAGGCCGGGGTGCGGGTGAACGCGGTCTCGCCCAGCCTGGCTCTCCACCCGTTTCTCAACCGGGTCATGTCCGACGACGCCCTCGATGAGTTGCGGCACCACGAGCTCTTCGGCCGGGGGGCCGAGACCTGGGAGGTGGCCAATGTCATCGTCTTTTTGGCCTCGGACTACTCCTCTTATATGTCGGGCGAGGTCGTCTCGGTCTCGAGCCAGCACCCATGAGCGCCGACGCTGGCTCATCGGAGGCGGGCTCATCGGAGGCGGGCTCATCGGAGCCGGGGACGGGGGAGGATCCCCGGGCCGACCTCCTCTACGAATCGGTCCCGGGCCTCGTGGCCTCGGCCGCCGAACGCTTCGGTGACGCCGAGGCTCTGGTCGACGGGGAGCTCCGTCTGTCGTTCTCCGGGCTCGAACGCCAGGCGCTGCGGGTCAGCGGGGCGGCCATGGCGGCGGGCATCGGACCCGGTGACCGGGTGGCCATCTGGGCCCCGAACATGGCCGAGTGGGTCCTCGCTGCGCTCGGTCTGCTCGGTGTCGGGGCCGTCCTCGTCCCCCTGAACACCCGCTTCAAGGGCCCGGAGGCGGCCTATGTCCTGAAGCGATCGGGGGCCAAGGCCCTCTTCAGCGTCCGGGGATTCCTCGGCAACGACTACCCGGCCATGCTCCAAGAGCAGGACCTCCCCGACCTCGAACGCATCGTCTTACTGCGCGACGACGGACCCGGCGACGGACCGGGTGGCACCGACGTGGGCACCTTCTCGGAGCCGACCCGCACCGACGAGGTCCCCATATTCGGCTGGCACGAATTCCTGGCCGGGTCCGAAGGTGTCGTCGAGGCCGAGGGTGTGGTGGTGGGCCACCGCACCGACACCGCAGAGGTGATGGCGGCCTGGCGGGCCGTGAAGGCAGGCGACCTGTCCGACATCATCTTCACCTCGGGGACCACCGGCCGGCCCAAAGGGGCGGTGACGACCCACGCCCAGACCATCCGGACCTTCGCCACCTGGGCTTCGATCGTCGGCCTGGCCGAGGGCGACCGTTACCTGATCGTCAATCCCTTCTTCCACACCTTCGGCTACAAGGCCGGCATCATCGCCTGCCTCATCGCCGGGGCCACCATCGTCCCCGAGCCCGTCTTCGACGTCGACCGGGTCCTCGAGCGGGTGGCGGCCGAGAGGATCACCATGCTCCCGGGGCCGCCGACTCTCTACCAGTCGATCCTCGACCATCCCCGGCGGGCCGACTACGACCTGTCGTCACTCCGGCTGGCCGTGACCGGGGCGGCCGCCGTCCCCGTCGAGCTCATCCTGCGGATGCGCTCCGAGCTCACCTTCGCCACCGTCCTCACCGCCTACGGACTGACCGAGTCGACCGGTGTCGTCACCATGTGCCGACAGGGCGACGATCCCGACGTCATCTCCCACACGTCGGGTCGGGCCATCCCCGACACCGAGGTCCGGATCGTCGACGAGGCCGGGACCGAACGGGCCCGGGGCGAGCCCGGGGAGATCGTCGTCCGCGGCTACACCGTCGTCTCCGGCTACTTCGAGGATCCGCTGGCCACGGCCGAGGCCATCGACGACGACCGCTGGCTCCACACCGGCGACATCGGNNATCGTCGGGCGGATCAAGGACATGTTCATCGTCGGCGGCTTCAACGCCTACCCGGCCGAGATCGAGGGGACCCTTCTCCGGCACCCGGCTGTGAGCCAGGTGGCCGTCGTCGGTGTCCCCGATCCCCGGCTCGGCGAGGTCGGCTGCGCCTTCGTCGTCCCCCGCCCCGACGCCGACCCCGATGCCCTGGCCGCCGAGCTCTCCGCCTGGGCCCGCGACCAGATGGCCAATTACAAGGTGCCTCGGACCGTCCGCATCGTCGACGCCCTTCCCCTGAACGCGTCGGGCAAGGTCTTGAAGACCGAGCTCCGGGCCCGCCTGGTTGACGGTGATGGGGTCGCCGGCGACGGGCCCGACGGTGGCCGGGCCGACGGTGACCGGTCATGAGCGACCCAGATGTCTTCAGTGCCGACGAGGGCGGGACCGGCGGGCACCATGCCTACGGGCCCGACGGTCCCGGGCTCGGGATGCCCGACGGTTTCTCCCGCTCCATCGGCATGCACATGGAAGAGGTCTCCGGCAGCCGGGTGACGGGCTGGGTCGACGTCGGGCCAGAGCATCTCCAACCCGGTTCAATCGTCCACGGCGGGGTCTACGCCGCCGTCGTCGAAGAAGCCGCCTCCTACGGAGCCTCCTACGCGGTGCGTGACCGCGGCCAGAGGGTGGTGGGCGTGGCCAACACCACGAACTTCATCCGTTCGGTCACCGGCGGCCGCATCCTCGTCGAAGCCACACCCATCCAGCAGGGCCGGACCCAGCAGTTCTGGGAGGTCCGCATGACCAGGGCCAGCGACGGCGCATTGGTGGCCCTCGGCCACCTGCGGCTGCAGAATCTCGAACCGCGCTCCTGACACCGTGGGCCTCAGGAGCCGAGCAGCTCCGCCATGTTGTCCACGTAGAACTTCTCTCGGGTGGCGTCGTCGAATCGTTCGAGGTGGTCGCGGAACCGCCCGATCGGGTCGCGGGTCCCTTCGGGGTGCGGGAAATCAGTGGAGAACAACAAGAGGTCGGGCCCGACGTTGTCGAGGACCCAGCCGACGTCGTCCTTGGCAAAGGGCGTGAACTTGACCTGTCGGCGGATGTACTCGCTGGCCTTCATCGGCAGGGCGGCGAGGTCGGGTTCGGTACGGGCGAACTGCATGGCACCGTCGAGCTTCTTGAGCATGCCCGGCACCCACTCGGCGCCCTGTTCGATCGACGCGCCCCGCAGCCGCGGAAAGCGCTCGAAGACGCCGTCGAGAGCCAGACAGGACAGGAAGTTCTCCGGCCAGTAGCCGATGTTGATGAAGTCCTTGGACCTGACGTTCTCGCCGCCGCCGAGGAAGTCCGGAGGAAGTGGCTTACCGTTCTCCCGGTAGCCGGCGGGAACGAGCCGTCCGCCGGTGCCGACGTGGGTGACGAAAGGCACATCGGCGTCCTGGAGCCGGGCCCAGATGGGATCGAGCGCCGGGTGACCGGGGCCCATCGTCTTCGACGGCGCCGTGCTCTGCACCAGGATCGCTCCGGGCCCCTGCGCCAGCGCGGCGTCGAGTTCGTCGACGGCCCGGTCGATGTCGGCGAAGGGAATCAGCGGCACGGCCAGCAGTCTCGGGTCGGCCGAGCAGAAGTCGGCCAGCGCCCGGGTGTGGGCCCGGATCCCGCCGTAGAGCAGCTCCAGGTCGGTGGAGAGGAACTGGCCGGGCGCGAACGTCGAGAACACGAGCTGCGCGTCGATGCCGAACGTGTCCAAGATGGCCGATCGTTCTGATGGATCCCAGGCGCCGTAGGCGTCATAGCCCCGGCCCCACAGCCGCTCGTCGGTGAGAGCATCGGTGTCCGGTGCAGCGGCCCGGGCGGCGACGATGCCGGCCGCCGAGGCGTTGTCCGGTGCGAACGTGTGCGGCAACGTCCGCATCCGGGGGCGGATGTCAGGATCGGCGTAAGGGGTCAGCCAATCGGTGGGTTCGAGCACATGGCTGTCGGCATCGAGATAGCGCCGAGCCGTCGCCGTCGTCATCGTCGGTCCCCCTGACTCATGGACTGTGTCGGTCCACTGTTCGATCGTACCCCCCGGAGAGTCGCCGGACCCGGGGGCGAGATACGGTCGGACGCGGCGACGAAGGCCGGGAGGAGCCATGGAGCACAACTGGGCCACCGTCTGGGAACACATCGCCGACGCCGTGCCCGACGCCCCCGCCGTGGTCAACGGAGCCCGACGACGATCGTGGTCGCAGTTGGACGAGCGGGGGGCACGCTTTGCCGGCCTCCTGCGCGATGCCGGGGTCGGTCCGGGCGCCCGGGTGGCCCAGTACCTCTACAACGCCACTGAGTACGTCGAATCCTATGTCGGCACCCTGAAGGCGCGGGCGGTGCCCGTGAACGTGAACTACCGCTACATCGACGACGAGCTCGCCTATCTGCTCGACAACTCAGGGGCTGAGGTTCTCGTCTACCATTCGAGCCTCGGTGACCGGGTGGCCCGTGCCATCGGTCGGGCCCACTCGGTGAAGATGCTCATCGAAGTGGCCGACGATGGCAATGCGACCGGCGCCGTCACCGGTGCGGTCTCCTACGAGCAGGCGCTCGCGAGCTCGGAGCCGGCCCGCCGCCAGCGCCGCAGCGCCGACGACACCACCATGCTCTACACCGGCGGCACCACCGGCATGCCCAAGGGCGTCGTGTCCAGGATCGGCCCCCATGTGGCCGGCATCATGGCCGCCGTGGCGCCCTTGCTCGGTGTCGACCCGTCGGTCGACATCGACGAGGTCCCGGCCATCGCCGCCCGCACCATCGCCGCCGGGGCCCAGATCGTCTCGCTGCCCGCCTGTCCCTTGATGCACGGCACCGGCATGGGCATCGGCGTGATACCGCCCATGGCCTACGGAGGTTGCGTGGTCCTGCTCAGCGGGCGCCGCTTCGATCCTGACGAGCTGTGGTCCACCGTCGGGCGCGAGCGGGTGACTTGGACGGTGATCGTCGGGGACCCGTTCGCCCGACCGATGCTGCAGAAACTCCGGGAGTC
>PKWD01000011.1 GCA_003131945.1 Acidimicrobiaceae bacterium | reverse complement strand
TGGCCTCCGACGGCGGTATCTTCGCCTTCGGAGACGCCCCCTTTTACGGATCCATGGGGGGCCAGCGACTCGATGCCCCCGTCGTCGGCATCGCACGCATCGGAACCTGAGTGTCGTCAGCCCATCCGTGGACGGGTTCCCCATAGGAGACGCCCTGCTGACCCACGTAGACCGACCTCCGAGTGACGCGACTACCGCCGATCTGGGTGCAGCGGCCAGGGGACAACTGGATTGGAAGTGGGGGCACGATTTCGTGGCACCAACCGGCAAGGCTGGCGTCGCTGGACCGCGACCTGCACAGTAATCACCGCCGATCCCGGTGCCCAGTTCACCTTCGAGGTCAGATACGGCCCGCTACCGATGTCTTCTTGGACCTATGAGTTCAACCCCGAAGATGGCAGCTGTCGAGTTCGCGAGAGCTGGGCCGATCGACGCCCTGGCTGGCTGTCCAAAATTGGACCGATGATGACGCGAATCCGCGATCGGTCACAGCACAACCGAGAGACGATGCAGTTCACGTTGGCCCAGTTGGCTCGCCGTGCCGAGGCCAGATCTTCGGAGACCTGAGGCACTCTCACCGCCATCCCTCTGCGCCGCCGGTCCGGATGCCGTAGAAGTCCTTCTGCGAGACTGAGCCCATGTCGACCAGCGAATTGATCGAGCTTGCCCGTGCGANNCGCTCCGGCCAGGTCGCAACGCAGTATTTCGACAAGTACCTGTTCGAATCAGACCCTGCGCTCTTGCGCCCCGTCGTTAGGCAGATGGTTCCGCTGATCCCGAGTCAGACGGAGCTGCTCGGCGGGCTCGAGCTTGGCGGTGTGCCCTTGGCCACCATGCTGAGCAGCATCACCGGCCTTCCTACGCTATTCGTTCGCAAGGAAGCGAAGACATATGGCACTTGTCGACTCGCAGAAGGCGAGAGCCCCCGTGGCCGGGTCGTACTGCTCGTGGAGGACGTCATCACGACCGGGGGTGCGGTCCGTAACGCCGCACTGGCTCTTCGGGGCGAGGGCGCGACGGTGACCGCTGTCGTCTGTGTCATTGACCGATCCGTCGGTGGCACAGAGCCCCTTCGGCAAGACCAGCTCGACGTCCATGCCGTCATGACAAAGGACGTCCTCGACTCTGTCGCGGCAACCTGACCCTCCCCATCGGTGTCAATGCGCGTTTATGGATCGCCTTGGGGGACCGTTGGAGAAGTCGCCCATGGGCCATAAGAACGGAGTGATCGCGCTCGGGAGAAGAAACACGCTCTAGGCCGAGATCGGCCATCACGCGTCGCGGTCCCTGGTGGGGATACACCAGAATTCAGGCCAACGAGGCGCCATGATGTGCGGGTGGACATCATTGCTTCAGTGGTTGTTCTTGCCCGGAGGCTTGGTCTCGTCGTGGAAGAACCGGTCGCCCTGCGATCGACGAACAACGTGCTGGTCTGGCTGCGTCCAAGCATGGTTGTGGCAAAGATCTCAAGTCGACCGGGCATGGCGGCCAACGAGCTAGCCATCGCTAAAGCCCTTGCAGCCGCCGGTGCACCAGTCGTTCCCCCAGCAAGGGATGTTGCGGACCGCCTGCATCGCGTTGCCGGGCGAGACGTGACGTTTTGGAAATACGAACCCCAGGACCAGATCGAAGGGTCCAACTCTGAGTCAATCGCGATGGCCCTGTTTGACCTTCACGGGGCTCTTGCCACGCTTGGGTCCTTGATTTCGCTACCTACCTGCGACACCCAGATCATCGATGCAATCCACTCCCTGGACAATCAGGACTTTGCTCCCGAACTCCGTGTCGAAGACCGTGCCATTTTGCGCCAAGCCCTGAGCTCCAGCAGAGAGACCCTTGCGCAGCTCCACGACACATACCGGATTGTTCATGGATCACCACACCGTATGAATATTCTCGTGGTCGCCGGAGGTCCTCGATTCATTGACTTCGAGACCGTACAAATCGGACCTCTCGAATGGGATCTCGCCCACTTGGAACCCGAAGTCGCAGACCACTACCCAGCTCCTCTTGACGTTGACGCTTTGGCCGTTTGTCGACTCACGATCAGTGCCACAACCTCGACGTGGTGCTGGGCCGGTCTAGGGCGTGGCCCCGATATGCGTAGCCACGCTGAACACCACCTCGCGGTGGTCCGTTCGGCACTTCGCTAGCGGAACAGGCCGGTGCCGGACCCGGCCCAGAGCTCCTTTCGGACGCGTCGGCTGGCGGGAGTCCCTAGGCCACCCGGCCACCTCAGCGATGTCCGAGATCGTCCCTTAGATGCCGGCGGTCCTGACCCACGGTGACCGGCACCCAGCCAACATCTCTCGCTATCAGTCCGACCGTGTCGAGCGACGGGGCAGCTGGCTTCACGCCCGCCGGTGAGAGAAGGCCGAACGTCGGCTTCATTCCGAGAACCCCGCAGAAGCTCGCTGGGCGGATCACCGATCCGGCCGTCTGGGTTCGGATTGCGAAGTCCGCCATTCCGGCCGCCACCGCGGCAGCCGATCCGCTCGAGGAGCCTCCCGGTGTGTGCG
>PKWD01000018.1 GCA_003131945.1 Acidimicrobiaceae bacterium | reverse complement strand
TCGATCTGCTCGAGCCGTCCCGGCTCCGCCTCGAGGCCGTCGGCGTAGTGGCGCAGATCGCTCAGCAGGTCCTCGCCCTCGAGCGCGAGGGCACCGGCGCGCTCGGCGAGGACGGCCAGCTCGGGGTCGACGTGGCGCACGCCGTCGAGGCTCGATCTCACCGCCACGAGTCCCGCCAGCGCACCGGCTTCATCACCGGCAAGCGCCTGCTCGGCCGCGGAGGCCGCAAGCCGCAGTCCCTCGATGTTCCGCAGCCGGTCACGGTCGAGGACGTGGGCTTCGCGCTCGTCCGGCTGCAGGTCGAGCTCCTCGATCTCGCGCAACTCGAACTCGAGCAGGTCGAGCTCGCGCTCGCGCGCGCCGGCCAGCTCGTCGAGGCGCGCCAGCTCGGTGCGCGCTTCGCGCACTGCGTTCCAGGCCGCAGCACAGGCGGCGCGGCGCTCGATCTGCCCGGGCCCGGCGGAGCCGTCGAGGATGTCGAGCTGGGCCGCGGAGAGCATCAGCTTGCGATGCTCGTGCTGCCCGTAGAAGGACAGCAGCTCGCCGGCCAGGTCGCGCAATTCGCCGACCGTGACCGAGCGCCCGCCGAGATAGGCGCGCGTGCGGCCGTCGGCACCGACGCGCCGGGCCAGCACGAGCTCGGTCGCATCGGCCGAGAGATGCTCGCTGCGGAGTCCCGCGGGCAGCTCGAAGATCCCCTCGACGTAGGCCTCGGAGCTGCCGGGTCGCACCACTCCGGGCTTCGCCCGCCCACCGAGCAGCAGGTCGAGCGCGTGCGCCAGCACCGTCTTGCCCGCGCCCGTCTCGCCGGTGATGACGTTGAGGCCGGGAGCAAGCTCGAGGCGCGCGTCCTCGATCAAGAGGAGGTTCTGGACGGTCAGCTCGAGCAGCATCGGTAGCACGGTCTAGCAGCGAGCGGGGACGGAACCCGGCCGCTCCATGCGGGCCGGCGCAGCGGTCCGCGGAGCCGCCGATCAGTCTCTTCCGCAGCGCCTCGTCAGCGCGCGAGACGCCCGAACGCTGCTGAGCTCCTTGCCGCCGAGCGGGTAGGAGAGCTCGGCGACGCGGCGATCGATGAGATGATCCGACTATCGGAGCTTCTACTAGTTTCATGGGTCTAGGCCCAGGCACGCCAGTCCGATGAGCAACGGAGAGAGTCCCGTCCCCGTCGAACGAGTCGGGGTTGTAGGCGGCGGCATCATGGGCTCCGGGATCGCCGAGGTCTGCGCCAGGGCAGGCCTGGCCGTGACGCTGGTCGAAGCGAACACGCCGGCCGCGAAGCGCGCCGAGGATCGCATCGCCCAGTCACTCGAGCGAGCGGTGGCGCGCGGCAAGCTCGAGAGCGGCGACGCCGAGGAAGCGCTCTCACGACTCACCTACACCGACGATCTGGGAGCGCTAGCAGACCGCGAGCTGGTGGTCGAAGCGGTCGTGGAGGACAAGGCCGCCAAGCTCGCGGTTTTCGCGTCACTCGACGATTCGGTCGTCAGCAACGACGCGATCTTTGCGTCGAACACCTCGTCGATCCCAGAACCGAGAAGGAAGAGCACTACTACCGGGCCGCTCACACGAAACTGCTCGATCTCGGGCTCGTCCCCCATCTTCTCGAGCCGGCGACCATCCGCTCGCTCCTGGCCGTGGTCGACCGTCACCGTGCCAGGGTGGACCCGGCGGCCATCCGGCCCACCGTCCAGTGGCGGAGCACGGCCAGTTCGCTGCGGCCCAGCGCCGGCGTCATCACACGCTGAACATCTGAAAACGACGACGACGCCCCGGGCCCGGTTGCCGTACCGACCGGGCGCCGTGGCTGTTGTCGGCCCGGGCCGTGCGTGCGCTCGCCCATGTCAGTCGGCGGCCTCGGGTCGACTCAGTCTCGAGGGTCTGCCGACTGTGACCGGCACAGGTTGGTAATAGGCCACGTAGGCCTCGTGGACCATGCACAGACGTCCAGGACGTAACGACCCGGCGGGGTGCCGGCCGGTACCGGCAAAGTCGTCGACCAGTTGCCTCATGCGTTGATCCCGGGGTTGGTCCCGGCCACGACGAGAGGGTGTGGTCCGGTCTGCTCGAGAACTACCTCGGCGAAGTACGGGTCCAGCCCGAGCCGGCGTGGGACAGAGTCCGACGGGCGAGATTCGCAGATCGGACCCGGCCGGCACGGTGGAGCCGGGCAAGACCTGTAGGCGCCGGTACGTCGTCACCTGGATCTGTACCGACGGGTAGGCGAAGACGGTCCTGTCCACGAACATGCAGCCGGCACTGACGGCCACGGAACCCGGTGGGGTGACGTCGGCCACGGTAATGACGACAGATCATGAGCCGTTGGTGCCAGGAATCAGGGACCGACGTTCCCGCCATCGGGGTCGTATCCACCCTGGATCCCCACGTGGGCTTGGTCACCGGCGCCGCGGCAGTCGGTTCCCGAGACCCGCAGTCCCTGACCTACGGTGACGGCGGTGGGAGTGGCGGTGATCAGGGCCCGCTCGGGTGGGGCCATCAAAGGAACAGGGCACGACCTGGAGGGTGGTGGGGGTGGACCCGAGCGTCGTCGCCGTCGTAGTGGCGTGGTGCGTGGCTGGCCGGCTCGTCCCGCCCGAAGCGTGACGGGCTCCAGCGCAACCGGCCACCAGAGCTAGGGCTGCGGCGGAGGCGCCGACGGCTCAGGGGGCCCGCTGGCTCAGGATCCTTCGCCTCCCGAAGCCGTGCAGGCACGAGGGTCGAAGGGGGCCAGCTTCTGGGTCGCCGGCGAAGGCGGGGCGAGAACGGCCGAGGCGACCGAGGCGGCGCCTGTCCCGGTGGAGGCCGGTGTCGTGGCGCCGGTGGAGGACGGCGTGGTCGGGGCGATGACGGCGAAGTCGGAGCCGGTGACGACGGTGACATCGGCGCCCTGGGAGGTGGTCTCGAGACCCATGACGACGGCGCCGTTGATGTCATGGGCCACCCGCTCGGCGGCCGCCTCATGGCCGGAGGAGTAGGTGACAGTCGTTTCGGACACGGCGCCCACGGGCGGGGAATCCCCGGTGCCGACGATGTCGAGACCGAGGGCCCGCAGCGCGCTTGCCGTCGCCGCCGCCTGGCCGCTGATGCCGGTGCCGTTCAGAACCGAGACGGTGATGCCGGAGGCGGCCGGGAGGAGCTTGCTCGTCATGGTGTCGCGGTTGGCGGCGAGGCCCAGGAAGTTGTCGACGACCTGGAGATCCTGGGGCTGACTGGTCAGCTCGACGCTGCCGTAGTCATAGCCGCCGGCCAGGTAGTTCTCGGTGTCGACGATGACCGGCATGGTCTGCTGGGGCGCCGAGTTCGGGTTCACGCCGTGGAAGGTGAGGACGGTCCCGAGCATGTCGCCCAGGGAGAAGCTGGAGTCCACCTCGAGCTGGGGGGCCACGGCGCCGAGGAGGTCGTTGTCGGTCACGGGGTTGCTGAGCCCCCTGGTCGACACGGCGGTGGCCAGGACCCGGAGGAATTCGTGGTCGCGTCGGATCCTGCTCAGGTCGCTCTCGGGGTCATAGGGCCAGGCGGCCCGGTCGTTCGTCTTCACGCGGGGGGGCTTGTACTGGAGGTGGCGGGCCCGCACCACGGCCAGAGCCTCGAAGCCGTTCAGGAGGTGACAGCCGGCGGTCGAGATGTTGAGCGAGGACTCGGCGTCGTAGAGGGGCATGGGGAAGTACATCTTGATGCCGCCCAAGGCGTTGACGACGTTCTGGAAGCTGTCGAAATTCAACTCGACGTAGTGCTGGATGGGGATGCCGAAGTCCTCCTGGATGGCTTTGATGAGGACCTCGGGCCCCTGTGCCAGGGCGGCATCGATCTTGTTCGGCTCCGAGCCCCGTGCGTTGGGCACGAAGAGGTCCCGGGGGATGGAGAGGATCGAGGCGGTGCCGGTCTTCGGATTGAGGTGCAGGATCATCACCACGTCGCTGTTGACCCCGGTGACGCCGTCGGAACAGAGCCCGAAGGCGGGATTCTGCTGCTTGAGGGCGCATCGTGAGGTCGAGCCGACGAGGACGATGTTCTCCACCCCGGAGGGGGGCACGGCCTGGAGATCGCCCACCTGGACGTGGTCGATCTGGTGGTTCCGGTATTCGGTGTAACCGATGGCGGACCCGGCCACGACCACGACGAGGGCGATGACGAGGGCGCCCACGCGGACCAGACGCCTCACGAGGCGTTGTCGCCTCTTGCGGCGGACATCGCCGCGCGCGTAGACGGAGGGAGGCGTGGCGGGGGTGCTCTCGGGCACGGGAGGCGAGTGTAGTGGTGGCCGTGTCGCGTTCCGGGTATCCCGGCTCGGGGTGATCGGCTCTCGCTGGTCGGGCCACGACCGATAGGGTCCTGGCGGTGGTCGGGGAACGACGCCGGCTCCGACGGCGACGTGGCGTGGGGCGGGGCGTGGCCCGGGTGGCCGCCCCCTTTGTCGTGGTGGCCGCCCTCGTGGTGCTTGCCGTGGGCGCCGTCTCTCAGATCGGGCCTGCATCGGGACCCGACAGGCGCACGGTCGATCGCAGCTTCGCCGTGCTGGCCACACCGATCGTGACGCAATCGAACGCGTCGAGCTCGGCCCTGAATGCCATCATCAGAAACGGAGCGTCGCTCGAACGGACGACCTTCTTCTCCGATCTCAGCTTGATCGCCGCTGACACGGCGCAGGACGAACGCCGGTTCGCGGCGCTCACCCCGCCGGTGCCGTCCGGCGACGCCGACGGCCGGTGCGCAACGGCCATGGACGACCGCCGGCGTGCGGCGGGCCAGGTGCAAAGTGCCCTCGGGCGCCTCCTCGGCGGGCGGCGCGGTCTCGGTGGCGGCGACGAGGCGGCGGCGGCCCAGATGCTCGACGGCGCACGCAGCGTTCTCCAATCAGCCGATGCGTCCTGGGCGGCCTGCCGCCGGACGCTGCGCCGGGCACCGGGCTCGGCCCTGCTCCCGGCGTCGACCTGGATGTCGGATCCCGGCCTTTGGGACGATGCGGCACTGGGGCGGCTCGTGGCCGCGCTGGTGGGTTCGGCAACGCTCGCACCGGTGCACCGGCTGGCCCTCGGGACATTCTCGACGGACCCGGCCTCGGTACCGGGGGCGTCCGGTGTCAGCGTGCTGCCCCCGACGAGGACTCTGCACGTCACGGTCGTGCTGGCCGACCGGGGCAACGTCGACGAAGCCGGGGTGAGGGTGGTGGTGACGGCTGTCCCCCAGGGCACGGGTCCCGAAGCCACGACCCGGGCCACGACTTCGGTGCGGATGAGCACGGACATCGGGGCCGGCGATTCGGTGGCGTTGTCGCCGCCGCCGCTGTCGGTTCGGCCGGGGACGTCCTACGTCCTGGGCATCACGGTCACGCCGCCGGAGGCAGGCGCCGGCGCCTCGGCATCTCTGTCCCTGCGGGTGGCGGCCTTCCCGCCGCCGACGACGACCACGACGACATCGACGACGAAACCGGCCACCACATCGACCACCAAGACGCCGACCACACCGACGAGCAAGCCGTCGACCACGTCTACGAGGCCACGTTCGGGGTGATCGGGCCCGTCCCGGGGTGACCAATCGACGGGCGTAGCCCTAGGATCGAAGCGGGAACGTCACAGGAGGTCCGAGCGTCGTGGCCGAGAGCATCACCATCATCGACAACCGGACGGGGAACCAGCTCGAAATCCCCATCGACCACGGAGGGGTGGCGGCCAGTGAATGGTCGAAGCTCCTGCCGGGGATCTGGTTCTACGACCCTGGATTCGTGTCCACGGCGGCGTGTGAGAGCACCATCACCTACCTCGATGGCGACGAAGGCATCCTGCGGTACCGCGGCTATCCCATCGAGGAGCTGGCCGAACACTCGACGTATCTCGAGGTCGCGTACCTGTTGCTGCACGGTGAGTTGCCGACGCCGGTGGAATTCGAGGCGTGGCGCAACGAGGTCACGATGCACACGTTCATCCACGAGAACGTACGCAAGCGCTTCCTCGAGGGCTTCCATTACGACGCCCATCCGATGGGCATGTTGGTATCGGCGGTGGCGGCGCTGTCGACGTTCTATCTGGACGCCAAGGAGATCTTCGATCCGGAGTCCCGGCACAAGCAGATCACCCGGCTGATCGCCAAGATGCCGACCCTGGCCGCCGCCGCCCACCGCTTCAGCGTCGGTATGCCCTTCGTCTATCCGGACAACTCCCTCGACTTCTGTTCCAACTTCCTGTCGATGATGTGGAAGGTGGCCGAGCCACGCTACGAGCCCAATCCCATCCTCACGCGTGCCCTCGACATCCTTTTCATTCTCCATGCCGACCATGAGCAGAACTGCTCGACGACGGCCATGCGGGTCGTCGGTTCCTCTCATGCCGATCCCTACTCGGCCTGCGCGGCGGCCTGCGCGGCGCTGTACGGCCCGCGTCACGGAGGGGCCAACGAGGCCGTCATCCGGATGCTGACCGAGATCGGGTCGATCGAGAACGTCCCGGCCTTCGTAGAGTCGGTCAAGACGGGTGAGGGCGGACGGCTGCAGGGATTCGGTCACCGGGTCTACAAGAGCTACGACCCGAGGGCCAAGATCATCAAGCGGACGGCGGATGAGGTCTTCACGGTGACGGGTAAGAACCCGTTGCTCGACATCGCCCTCAAGCTGGAGGAGATCGCCCTCTCCGACGAGTACTTCACGTCGCGCCGTCTCTACCCCAATGTCGACTTCTACTCGGGTCTGATCTACCAGGCCATGGGGTTCCCGCTCGAGATGTTCCCCGTCCTCTTCGCCATTCCCCGCACTACCGGCTGGCTGGCGCACTGGCAGGAGCTCCTCGACCAGGACTCCAAGATCGCCCGTCCGCGCCAGCTGTACATCGGGGTGGACGAGCGGCCTTACGTCCCCATCGACAACCGCTGACTGACGCCGGCGGCCGCCGGCAGGAGACGACCTACGGGGCGGCGCGGGGTACGAGGCGCATCAGGCCTTCCTGGACCATCGACACCACGAGGGTGCCGTCGCGTTTGAAGAGGAAGCCACGGGCCAGCCCTCGGGCGCCGAAGGCGTTGGGGCTGTCCATGTCGTAGAGGAGCCACTCGTCGACGCGGAACGGTCGGTGGAACCACATGCAGTGATCGAGGCTGGCTCCCATGAACTCGGCGTCGTCCCAATTGACCTCGTGGGGGGCGAGCATGGTGTCGAACAGCGACATGTCCGAGGCATACGTCGCCACACAGGCGTGCAGCAGCGGGTCATCGGGCAGTTCCCCGTCGGCTCGGATCCACAGACGCTGGTAGGGCAAGTCCCCTTTGGTCTGCTTCCACGGCAGGTCCCCGATGTAACGCTGGTCGATCGGGTGGGGCCGGACGAACCAGTCGGCCAGCTCCTCGCGCCACGGGGCCAAGCGCTCGGGCAACGATTGGAGTTCTTCGGGCCCGGGGACGTCGGGCATGGGGAATTGGTGCTCGAGACCGAGCTCTGCGTCGTGGAAGGAGCAGGCCATGTTGAAGATGGCCCGACCGTGCTGGATGGCCACCACCCGCCGGGTGGTGAACGACTTGCCGTCGCGGATGCGGTCGACCTCGTAGAGGATCGGGGTGGTGGGGTCACCGGGCCGTAGGAAGTACGAGTGCAGCGAATGGACGTGGCCATGTTCGACGGTGCGGCCGGCCGCCATCAGGGCCTGGCCGGCCACCTGGCCGCCGAAGACGCGCTGGCGCTCTTCTGAAGGTTGAATGCCCCGAAAGATGTTCACCTCGATGGGTTCGAGGTCGAGGAGGTGCACCAAAAAGTCGAGGGACTCACTCACCGTGCCATGTTGGCAGGCCCGGGACGACCTGGGCGACACCCCCGTTGGGCGTCTAGGTTGCGGCCATGACCGCCGACCAGGATTCGAACGGCTCGAGGATCGAATTCCCCGAAGGGTTCCTCTGGGGCACCGCCACCGCGGCGCACCAGATCGAGGGGGGCAACGTCAACAATGACTGGTGGGCCTGGGAGCACAACCCCGACTCGGG
>PKWD01000007.1 GCA_003131945.1 Acidimicrobiaceae bacterium | reverse complement strand
CGGCATCGGTGGGGAGGCCATCTACCGCGTGCCGTCGCTCTCGCTTCCGGCACCCGACGAGTCAGACTCCTCGACCTTTGAGGAATCGGACGCGGTGGCGTTGTTCGTGGACCGGGCCCGTTCGCAGGGTGTCGAGCTGGTGCTCGATAAGGAGACCACTCAACTTGTCGTGTCGACCTGCCAAAGACTGGACGGGATGCCCCTGGCCATCGAACTCGCCGTCGCTCGCTTGCGGTCGCTCTCCGTCGCCGACCTACACAGCCTCCTGGACCAGCGATTTCGCCTCCTCACCGGAGGCAGTCGTAGCGCCTTAGAGCGACAGCAGACCTTGCGGGCGACGGTGGACTGGTCTTACTCACTTCTCAATGCTCCCGAACAGTCAGTTCTGCGCCGTCTGTCGGTGTTCTCAGAGGGCTTCGATCTCGAGGCCGCCCGGGCTGTGTGCGGCTTCGGTGACATCGAGATCTTCGAGGTGACCGACGTCCTCGGATCGCTCGTCGACAAGAGTCTCGTGCTGGCCGAGCCAGCCGGGGGCGCCCTCCGCTACCGCCTACTCGAGACGATCCGCCAGTTTGCCGCTGAGCGCCTCATCGACCTTGACGAGCACGAGGCAGCGACAGTGGCAGCCGTCCACTGCGAGTATTTCCTCTCTGTCGCCGAAGCAGCAGCACCACATTTGACCGGGCCCGACCAGGCCCGATGGTTCCCACGGCTCGACGCCGATCAATCCAACCTCAGGCGCGCCATTCATTACGCAGTGGACGACCCCGATGGGACAGTGTTGGTTCTGCGCTTCGCCATAGCGCTTGCTTACTATTGGTTCACGCGTTCTCGACGCCGCGAAGCCTTCAGCCTCCTCGTGCCGGTGCTGGAACGTCCCGAATCACAGAGGCATCCCCACTTCTTCGTGGAGGCGCTGGACATCGCCAGCGCGGTGGCCCGCTTTATCGACATAAAGATTGCACAACGCTTCGGCGAGCAGGCGGTTGAGATCGCACGACAACTGGACGATGAGCGACTGCTGAATTTATCCCTCGGCGTCCTAGNNCTGCGTACAACTTCGCTGGCTCCCCAGAGAAGGCATTTCCCCTCGCACAGGAGTGCGTCGAGCGGGCCAGGACGATCGGCGACGACCGTTTCTTGGGTGAGGTCCTTCTTGGCTATCTCGCATGCGTCGTGGCCGTCGATCCGACCCAGGCCGAAGAGCTGTTGGGCGAGGCGATGGCCTGCGCGGAACGTTCCGGCAACCTTCCCTTGACCGCAGATCTCCACAACACTGCTGGTATTCATGCACTAAAGAATGGCAATCTACCCGGCGCTCGGGTGCACTTTGAACAGGCTCTGCAAGCCATTGAGACTATCGGGGCGGTGAAATACTACGCCACCAACAACCTTGGAATGCTGTTGCGGGAGGAAGGCGACCTAGACGGCGCCAGATTAATATTTGAGGAAGCGTTGCGACTTAGTCGACGAAGCGGCGACCACTTTGGCCTGGCTCGCTCGAGTCTGGGGCTAGCCTGCCTCGCTGCCGATCGCGCCGACTGGCGACGTGCAGCCGAGCTCCATGGCGTCGTCGAAACGTTCTTCGGCGAGATGGGTCAACCATGGCTGTTCTATTACGGGCCATTGCGCCAAGGCAGCATCGATCATGTTTGTGGGCGTCTCGGTGAGGAGGAGTTCCAACGATTGTTTTTCAAGGGCCGCGAGCTCGGCTTTGACGAAGCCATCGAACTGGCACTCGGCGGAATCACTCCTGAAGATCGGTTCGAGGCCCAATAGATAGACCTGTCAAGTGCTTGAACGTGCCAGGTGCACGGCGACCCCCATTTGTAGTCCGCCGTCATGCCTATGAGGCTCTGATTCCTGTTGGACCGTGTGGACGACGCCAGGCGCCACGGCTCACATTCGGGGGACCGACCACCAGGAGCGAGTCACGGCTCTCTGAGCCCGACCCGAGGGCGGCGGCGAACTCGGCCGAGGCGTCATCAAGATGGACGGCCCTCAGGAGCCTCCGGAATCCGCTGCCGTCGTGGTGGTCCATGCCTGGCGCATCGGACAGGGGTCGGGTGTCTTTTAGGAAACGGCCGAACTTTGGGTGGTCAGGCCAGAACCCGACCCATCCGAGATCGCGGCAAATGCGCGATACCGGCCGGCCCGAACATCCACTGGCTAGGGACACCCCGTACTACTCAAGCAGTACCGGATGGTCGTTGTCCGATTGCTTGCCTTTCCAGGCCGTCGTTATGCGCTCCCTCGAAGCGATCGACCGAGCGGCCAGATGCCCTCCTCGTCTCTCGCCTATCGGCCGCTGGAATAGAGGGGCTGGCTGGGGTGGACATACCCACTCCGGACATTCACATCACGTGCCGAGGGAATCCAGACCTACTCCAATGAGGTGGGCGGCTCGACGGACGTCGGCGGTCACCTCCTGGTGGATCTGGTCCAGCGGAGTGGCAGCAAGATGCTTTCGCAAGCTCTTGGCTTGGACGTGCCAGAGACCGAGGAGCGCTCTGGCCGCGATCTGAGGTTCGGGATCGTCGGGACTGAGCCCGGCGCGCGCGGCGAGGATGTCGGCGGCGACGGAAACAAACTGGTCCATCATGTCGCTCTGATGGGCCCGCAACGACGGCGTGGCCCGGATCAAGTCCCCAAAGCGAAGAACTTCTTTGGCGGCGTTGCTGGGGTTGTTTCGCGACGCGAGTAGGTCCGTCATGTGCACCAGTTCCTGCGCAAGCATGCGCAGTGCCGCTTCGATAGGGGCAAAGCCGGGTGAGGCAAGGCCGGCCGGTAGCGATGCCATGGTCGCTTCGAGTCGATCGAGGACGAGTGCCTCCTTGGTCTGGAAGTAATTGAATACGGTTGCCTCCGAGACCCCGCACTGCTCGGCGACGTCTGCCACTCGAACCGCCTCGAAGCCGTGCTCCATGAAGAGTCGAGTCGCCGTATCCGACAACTGCTGGCGCATGATTCGTTTTTTGCGCTCCCGCAAGCCACCAGCGGGACGGTCGGTTCGATTGGCGGCGGGGCCGGAGGCTGCTTGGGTCACCAGGTGCCACTATAGAGTGACTAAAAAAATTGTGTTACTCTAAGATTCTACAAGAGGAGGCGCGATGACCGAGATCCGAATCNNCGCCCGCCATGGTCTGGCGCGCCGTAACCGAGCCGGAGCTCGTCGCCCGCTGGACGGTCACTGGACAAGGGGGGCGACCCGTCGGGTTCACCCCCATCGTGGGGAGCAGGTTCCAGCTTGTGGCTAAGCCCGTCCCCGGCTGGCGGGGCATCGTCGACTGCGAGGTCCTCGAAGTGGACGAACCCCATCTCCTGCGCTACACGTGGCGAGGCGAGGAAAACGCCGAGCCGACCTTCGTCACGTACCGGATCGAACCCCGGCCCAACGGCACCAATTTCACGTTCGAGCACACCGGC
>PKWD01000383.1 GCA_003131945.1 Acidimicrobiaceae bacterium | reverse complement strand
ACCTCGCGTTCGAGCAGGTCTGTGACCGTGGCGCGGCGAACATTCCACGGGCTCCGCACCGTGACCGGGCCCCGCTGGCCCCACGCCTCGTAGAACCGGACAATCAGCGCTCCGGCATCGTCGTCACACTGTTTGACTGCCTCCACCACGACATTGGGGGCATCGACCGACAGCATCGAGGCTCCGGCTCCCACGGCCCCCGGATGGGGGGAGGTGGCAATCACCCGGAGAGGCACGTTCAGGTCGTACCCAGTGTCGATGACCCCGGCCTGGCGGAGATCTCCGGCGTGGGGGAGAAGCCGATACCTGAAACGGTGATGTCCGCGGTCGGCCACCGGATCGGGCCAGGTCGGGGCGCGCAAGAGCGACAGACGGATGACGTTGGCCGAGATGTCGTAGCCGTACTTGCAGTCATTGAGCAGAGCCACGCCATATCCGGGTTCGGACAGATCAGCCCACTTCTGGGCGCAGACCTCGAAGCGGGCGACATCCCAACTCGTGTTGGTATGCGTCGGCCGTTCCACGTGCCCGTATTGGATCTCATACGTCGCCCGGTGACTGCGCACGTCGACAGGGAAGGCGACCTTCAGCAGGCGGTTCGTCTCGTGCCACTCCACTTCGGTATCGAAATCGACAAAACGAGATCCGGCGGCCAGCCGGATGACCTGTGTCACGCGGGAGTCGCCGAACGAGCGGACGATGCGGATCGCCGCCCGCAAAGGTCCTCGTTCGACCAGCTCCACCGAATCGACGTCGACGAGATCGACCACCTGGTCGAAGGAGAACCGATCGATATCCCAGGCGTCGAAGAAGTTGGGATAGTCCGGGTGGAGCTGCAAGCAGTTGCCTCGAGCCCCGGGTGCGAGGACCTGGCGCCCGGAGGACTTGTCGAAGACCGAGGACAACAGGCCCTGGTCGTCAAACTCGATGCGCAGGTGATCATTTTCGAGGGACCGGGCGTCAGCCATAACCCTACTGGGGGCGGACGGGTGGGCGGCAACGAGGTCATAGACCTGATAGCCGCACGCGGGCACCGTCACCTCGAAGACGGCTCGTCCCTCATGGTCTCGTTGGACGGGTCCGGCAACCCCTGATGCGCCGATGGCGGCTGACATCTCTGCCGGCGCATCGATGGTGACCAGTTCTCGCCGCCCATGGGAGAGCGAATTGAACACGACTACCGGGTGGTGCTTGCCTCTCGTGTCGATGACACCGGCGTGCCGGGCGAGCGCATCTTCGACCAGGAGCGCCGCATCTTTCCGGATCTGGGCGTGATCGCGGGCGGTGTCCTCATAGACCCAGTGAATGCCCGATCCGGGGATGATGTCGTGGAATTGGTGAAGAAGCAGACGCTTCCAGAGCCTCTCGAGCTCACGGTGCGGGTAGTCACCCCCTGGCGCTAACGAACTCCAGAGCTCGACGTCGCGCAGGTCGAACTCGGCACGACGGTTTCCGAGCTTGGTGGCCGCCTGGCTGGTGTAGGTGCCGCGGTGAAACTCGAGGTAGAGCTCGCCCACCCAGACAGCGGGGTCGTGCATCTCGGCTTCGGCTTCGGTGAAGAACTGACGCGGACCCTCCATGGTGAGCCGGGGCAGACCGTCGATGTCAGCGAGACGTCGAGCGGATTCGAGCATCTCGCTGGTGGGCCCGCCGCCACCGTCACCCCAGCCGAAGAGGTACAGCGAACGCGTAGCCCGATCGTGGTCTTTGAAATTCTCGACCCCGAACCGGAGCTCGCGGACGCTCACATTGCCGCTGTAGGTGTCGGCCGGCGGGAAATGGGTGAAGACCCGCGATCCGTCGATCCCTTCCCACAGGAAAGTGTGGTGGGGAAGAATGTTGTACTGATTCCAGGAGAGCTTCTGGGTGAGGAACCACCGGATCCCGCTGCGCTGCATGATCTGCGGCAACGCCGCTGAATAGCCGAACACGTCGGGCAACCACACATCGTTGGTCTCGATCCCGAACTCTTTCAGGTAGAAGCGCTTGCCGTGGACGATCTGACGGACGAGCGACTCACCCGAAGGAATATTGCAGTCGGACTCGACCCACATGCTTCCGGTCGGCTCGAGACGCCCTTCGGCGATCCGGTCCTTCATCCGCTCCCAGAGCTCGGGATAGAGATCCTGCATCCACGCCAGGTGCTGGGCCTGGGACACCACGAACCGGTACTCCGGATAGCGGTCCATGAGCTCGAGCACGGTGCTGAACGTCCGAGCGCATTTACGGATCGTTTCGCGTAGCGGCCACAGCCAGGCCGTGTCCAGATGAGCATGACCCACGATGCTCACGGCATGGGTCTGCGGTGCCGCCCGTTGGGTCAGCAGCTCCTCGAGCACAGGCTGCGCCCGACGCCAGGTGTCGGAGATATCGGGGAGCTCGAGCAGGTTGCACGCTTGCTCGAGGCCGGCGCGCAGACGTGCGGCATGGGGATCGCCCTCGGGAAGCTCCGTCAGGAGCTCGACGAGGATCCGGAAGTCGTGCCAGAACGCCTCGAAGTCGGGGTCCCGGACGTGAAGGTCGGCCTGCTGGAGTGTGAAGAGGGGCGCACCTTCTGGTTCGGCGAGCAGCAGGGGCCATGGATTGGCGCCGAACGGGGAAGGAGGGTTTGCTGCCGCCTCCACGAAGAGCTCGATGTTCTCGCCGCCGGCGGCGGCGTCGGTGATGAGATGCTCACGATGATTGGGTGACAGGCCTTGGGCCGGCACGCCATCGCGCCACAGCAGGGCCTCGGCGCCGAAACCGGTGGAGCCGGCGTTCCCGATGCCGAAGCCCAGTACCACCTCCCGTCCCGCCCACTCGGGGGGAATACGACCACGGAGGCGGAACCATGTGGTGTCCCAGGGGGGTCCCCACGACCCGCCCACAAGAAACGGCGTGTACTCGGCTCCGAACGCCTCGCCGGCAGGGACCGGCTCGCCGTGCACGTGGTAGGCGGCCACGTCCAAGGGAACCGATGGCCCCCGGCGACGGGGGCGGACGAATTCGTTCAGAACCCGGTTGATCCGGCCGACGCGGATCGAGTCCTCCGGACGCACGCCGACCGAGTGTAGCGATCAGCGGTCGTGGGCCGGGTCTTCGTCAGTCGTCGTTCACCCGGGACGGAAGACGACCTTGATGGCATGTGCGTTTTCCCGATCGATGGCCGTCTCGACGGCCTCGCGGTACTGGTCGAGCGGAAACTCATGGGTCACGATGACGTCATACGGCATCATCCCGGCGGCGAGGATGTCGAGGGCCCGGTCGACCGAGTGACGGTCGGGACCACCCGCCAGCCCGGGCGCCGAGCCGGAATCGACCGTGTGGTCGATCGAGCCGACCAGAGCAGCCTCCTTGTACCAGATGGGCGTCAGGGCGACCTCGCTCACGCCGGCCGCACCGAGAAGGAGCACGGTGCCCCGATGGGCGACGGCGCGCAGAGCCTCGGTGACGGATTGGGGCGCGCCCACGGCCTCGACGACGAGGGGGAATCCACCCATGAGCATGACGTTCGACTTCCAGCCGACGACCCGTGCGCCGACGAGGCCGGCCAGTTCTTCAAAATGGGCGCTGCCGGGTTCGCTGCGGACCACGTGGTCGGCCCCGCAGGCGACGGCTGCCGCCGCTTGATGGGCATGCCGGGCGACCACCGTCACCGGTGACCCGGGGAAGAGTCCCTTCAGCGCGGCCACGGTGGCGAGTCCGATGATCCCGGCACCGACGACGAGCACCGGATCACCATCGTCGGGAGCAGCACGCAGGAGACCGTGGCAGGCGATCGAGAGCGGTTCGTACAGGCTGGCGCCGCGATCGGGCACCGTGTCCGGGAGCCGATGGAGCATCGAGTCGTGGGCCAGTGCCTGCTCGCCCCATCCACCCCCGAGATCCTGGGTGAACCCCAGGGTGCGGCCGGAACTGATGACCCGGCTGTCGA
>PKWD01000046.1 GCA_003131945.1 Acidimicrobiaceae bacterium | reverse complement strand
GTCTTCGTCCTGGGCGGATCGGCACGGGCCGTGCACCAGCGGGCGGTGGCCCTCTAACAGCGCTGCCAGCGGGCCTGGCATGTGCGGGCGGCCGGGAGCGCAGCCACGTCGCCGCTGCCGAAGACGTTCCTCGACTTCATGGCCGCGAGCGACGGTGAAGGCTTCATCGGCTTCTGGGAGGCGGCCGTGCGGGCCGAGCTGCGGGCCGATCCGCACCTGCTCGACTGAGGCAGAGAGCTCTCCGAGCGGGCAAGCTAGGGCCGTGCCCGATAACTCTGCCAACCGCCATGTCGTCGTCCTGGCGCCCATGCCCCTGGAGATGCATGCCATCGTGACCGCCTTCGGGCTCCGTCGCACGAGCGAGGCCAAGGGCGCACCCTGGACAGGCCGCGTCGGCCACTCGGAGGTGACGGCCATCCATATCGGCATGGGACGTCCGTTGACCCGGGTGGCGACGTCCCGCTTGTTCGACGAGACGGCGCCGGACCATGTGCCGGTCGACCACGTGATGATCGCCGGCATCTGCGGCGGTCTCGATCCCGATCTCGAGGTCGGCACCCTGATCAACCCCGAGATCATCATCGAGTACACGAGCGGCGCCCACTACCGGCACGACCCGCCCGGGGATGCGCCGCGGGCCGGCAAGCTCATGACCACCGAGGGGGCCACTCTCGACCACGAGCTGAGCAGGCGGTTCTTCGCCCAAGGCTGCCTGGGGGTGGACATGGAGTCCTCGGCCGTGGCCGAGGTGTGCCAAGCACAGGGCTGCGCGTGGTCGGTGTACCGGTGCATCGGCGACCGGTTCGTCGACGGACTGCTCGATCCCAGGATCGTGGCGGCCACCAACCCCGACGGCTCGGGCAACATGGAAGAGATCACGCGGCTCATCACGGCCGAGCCTGAGCTGGCGGCGAACCTCGAGCGCCTGAGCGTCGATACCAGCCTGGCTGCCCGCCTGGCCGCCGAAGCGGCCGTGCGCGGTTGCGTCGCCCTCGACGCCTGACCGATGAATGGCGCCCGGCGGGCACGTCCGAAAATGCGATGACTTCTTCAGGACTGTCCAAGGACCGCCTCGCCCGCTTCGACGACATCATGGCCGGGCATGTCGACAGGGGCGGCGCCCCCGGTCTCGTGTCGGTGGTGAGCCGGCGTGGCGAGGCCCACGTCGACGTGATCGGGACCACCGCCGTGGGCGGTGGTGAACCCATGCGGTCGGACACGATCTTTCGCATCTCGTCGATGACCAAGCCCATCACGGCCGTGGCCACACTCATCCTCCTGGAGGAGTGCGTCCTGAGGCTCGACGAACCGGTCGAGCGGTTCCTGCCCGAGCTGGCCGACAGGCGGGTCGTGCGCCGTATCGACGGACCGGTCGACGACACGGTGCCGGCCCACCGGCCCATCACCGTACGCGACCTGCTCACCTTCCGCATGGGTTTCGGCGGGTACTTCGGACCGTGTCCGGTCAACGAGGCTGCCGCTCCCCTTCAGCTGAGCGTCGGGCCACCGCAGCCGTCGCTGCCGCCAGAACCGGACGAATGGATGCGACGTCTCTCGACGTTGCCGCTCATGTGCCAGCCCGGCGAGCGCTGGCTGTACCACACCGGTGCCGATGTGCTCGGTGTGCTCATCGCCCGTGCTTGTGGTCAGTCCTTCGACGAGTTCCTGCGCCAGCGGATCTTCGAACCTCTCCACATGAAGGACACGGCCTTCTCGGTGCCGGCCGCCGACATTGACCGGTTGGCCACCAGCTACCTCACCGACCCCGCATCCGGTGCACTCCAGCTCTACGACGAACCGACGGGTCAGTGGAGCACACCACCGGCATTCCCGTCCGGCGGCGCTGGGCTCGTGTCGAGCGCCGCCGACTTCCTCACCTTCGCCGAGATGCTGTTGCGCGGCGGCGCGCCCCTTCTGTCGCGGCCGTCGGTGGACACCATGACCACCGACCAATTGACGCCGGAGCAGAAAGCGGTGTCGGGCTTCTTCCCCGACGACTTCGACGCCCGCGGCTGGGGCTTCGGCGTCGGGATCGTGACTCGCCGGGACCATCCGGCGGCGCCGGTGGGGCAGTACGGCTGGGACGGCGGGATGGGGACCATATGGCGAAACGATCCGTCCGAGCAGATGGTGACCATCTTGTTGACGAACGCGGCGTGGACATCACCGCGCCCGCCCGACATCGCCCTCGACTTCCTCACCGGGGCCTACGCGTCGATCGACGACTGACCGTCGAGCGGCTCTCAGCCCGGTTTGAACACATCAGGGACAGCCTCGCCATTCTCAGCGACCGGCTTTATGGCGGGCTTCCGATTGGAGACCTCNNTCTCCCAGAAGCTGACGTCGCCACCGGCGTCGAGAAGGGCCCGGTGCGCTTCGATCATGACGTCGACGGCGCCTTCGTGGGCGGGAGCGTTGTGCGCCGGCTGATGGGAGAGGACCGCTTCGGCCAGATGGATGGCGGCCACCGGTTCACGGGCGACAAGCTTGGCCCGGGCCCGTTCGACGACGGCTTCGGCGCCGGCCAGGTCGACGAGCTCGGCCAACACCTCCGAAGCCTCCAGCGGATAGAGCTCGGTCGTCGAGCGCAGGGTGAACCATCCCATATAGCTCTCCCAGATGGTGCGCACGCCCCAGGCCACGGTGCCATAGCCCTGCCCGACACGCAGCTCGGCCGGCAGGCGGACCTCCCGCATCAAGGTAAAGACGTCTTTACCTTCGTTCATGCCGGCGAGGGTCTGCGTGTGGACGTAGTCGACGGCGTCGTGGAGACGGGCCAGGGACCCGTCGATGAGGGCGCGCCCGACGATCGGTTCGTGGCGCCCGGTCACGAGCATGGAGGGCCCCAGATCCCTCAAGGTACGGATGGCGTCGAGGTAGGGCTCGACCGTGCGGTAGCGATCTCCCCGCAGGGTGTTCAGGTTCGGGAAATGGGGGAACAGCGGACCCACGAGGTTGCTGATGAGACAGACACCGTGCTGGGGCATCCAGACGATGCAGCTGTCGATGGTCTCGCCGCCGGGGGTGGCGATGAGCTCGAGGTCGAGGCCGCCGACCGACAGTTCGTGGCGCTTATCGAAGGGGACGTCGGGAACCGGCGTGTCCTGACGCATGGGGACACCGGGATTCTCGGCCGCGATCTCCCGGGCCCGTCGCCCGCTCACGTCGAACCAGATGGCGGCCGTCCGCAGCCGGAGGGCGGCGATGCGGGCGTCGTCGTGCTGGCATGCGGCGTTGTTGGCCTGGGCCACATACCG
>PKWD01000448.1 GCA_003131945.1 Acidimicrobiaceae bacterium | reverse complement strand
CCGGGGTGAACTGGTGCATCGCGCCGAGGACGCCCATCGACAGGGTGGCAAGCACCCCGAAGTGTGTGGCGGCGACAATGGGATCGGTCGTCGGGTCCGGGATTCCGGCTCCCCGAGCCCAGATGAAGGCGACGCCGCAGGCTATGAGCCCGAAGGACGCCGCCGCGAGGAAGCTGAGCGGCACCGACGGCGGCGGGACACCGCCCGGCACCCCCGCCGGTCGTCCCGCCCAGGCGCCAGTCGGCGGCCGTACCGCCGCGCCGGGTGGCTCAGTGGCCATCGCCGCCGTGGGCCAGCAGGCCGACCATCGCCGCCGCCGCTGTTTCGACCGTCATGGTCAGTTCAAGCGCACCGGGGTCGAGCTCCGGACCGAGCGAGCGTTCGCCGAACTCCTCGCAGACCGCCGCCCATAGGTCCACCAGGCCCGCGGCGTCGAAGCCGAGCTCGGCCAAGGTTCTTCTCGCGCCTTTCGAGTCGTGGGCATCAGGATCGTCGAGCAGCACCCACAGCAGCGCCGCCACGTCTACCGTGTCGGCGCTGCACCCGAGCTGATGCGTTTCGGCGGGCATGGCCCCCTTGTCCTCCTTTTACTCGTTCTACTCCGACAACGGCTAGCATAACTCTAGCGGTGAGCAGAATAATAAGACAGTCCGGTTGATGGCCGGGCAGGAGGCGGCGCCGACGGGGCGCATCGAGGACGACGTGCTCCCCGAAGAGGCGCCGATCAGCGTGCTCGCCGTCCTCCGGGCACGGGGGGTTGATTTTGAGTTCGCGGGAACCGTCGGGACCGGACTCCCCTGTTGAGGGTCGCCCGGTTGGAGCTGGGGCTGCCGTGACCCCCCGGGTGAGAGAGGAACCGCCGTCGTGAAGGTGTGGATCGAGGACCTGTGCACCGGGGACGGCCTGTGCGAGGAGATCTGCCCACATGTGTTTGTTCTCCTCGAAGACGGGCTCGCCTACGTGAAGGATGGTGGCCGCGTGTTGAGCGACCCCGGCGGCGCCACGGGTATCGCCGGTGTGCCACCCCATCTCGAAGACGCGGCGCGAGAGGCCGCCGAGGAGTGCCCGGGGGAGTGCATCTTCATCGTGGACGAATATGCGGGCACTCCGGCAGCGGTGATCGACGTCGATGGGTCAGTCGTACTTCTCGGAGCGCACCCGACTGGGATCGACACCGAGATCGGTCAGCGCGACGACCGTTGCCTCGACCATGGCCGGCGGCCCACACAGGTACGCCTGCGGCGGAACCTCCCCGTCGAGCACCGCCGCCAGGAGGTCCCGGTCGATTCGCCGGTGATAGGCCGCCCGAGGTTCACCGGGGTCCCGGGTGACGCTGTGGACGACCCGCAGCCAGCGGTGCTCATCGGACAGGCGCGCCAAGTCGTCGCGATACAGGGCATGGTCGTAGGTGCTCGCCGAGCACACCAGACACATCGGGACGTCCCGACCCACGGCTGCCGAGTACCGGATCATGGCCATGAGCGGTACGAGCCCACTGCCGGCCCCCACCAGCAACACCGGGTCGCCGTCATCGCCAGTCCAGGTGAAACGGCCGTATGGGCCGCGTACCTCGAGGTGTTGGCCGACGTCGAGGTCGCGTACCAGGCGGGGGGAGATAAACCCTCCTGGCACTTCCCGCACCCCCAGGTCGATGACCGAGGGGTCGGGGAGCGGCGAGGACCCGACCGAGTATGCCCGTTGCACGGCGCGGGACTCTCCCAGGACGTCGAGACGGACGTTGTAGTACTGGCCGGGCAGGAAGCCGTCGGTTTCGTCCAGTCGCAGGCGCAGCGTGACGGCGTCGGGTGCCTCCTCGAGAATCTCGATCACTTCGGCGGCCTGCCAGCGAGGGGGCGTTTTGGCGGACGCGGACCGGCCCGTCACGACCAACGAGCCGGCGAGGGACGAGCTACTCACAGACCGATCCTATAGCGCTATAGTTCTAGTCACAAACAGAAGAAACATCGGGAGGGGTCAGCTCCGCCCGGTGCCCGAGCAAGGAGGTGGCATGGCAACCATCGATGCACGACCGATCGTCGCGGCGGGTGGCGAGCCGTTCGACACGATCATGTTGGCTGTCGCCACCCTCGCCGAGAACGAGGAGCTTGTCGTGCTGGCACCGTTCGAGCCGGTTCCGCTTGAAGGCGTCCTGTCCTCCCAGGGATTTTCCTACGAGGCGGTCGACCTCGGCGGCGGAGACTGGCAGGTCACCTTCCGGCGAGCGTCATGACCGACATCGACGTAAGCGGTTCAGACGAGCCGATCGGACAGCTGTCGATCGGGCCGACCCGGGTGAAGCTGGCCCCCGGCAACGTCTGCGACGCGACGTGGGCCGCGCTCGGCTGTGTGTACGACCCCGAGCTGTGTCTCGACGTGGTGTCGCTCGGACTTGTCTACGACGTGCGCGCCGAGGAAGGCACCGTCGTCGTCGAGATGACCCTCACCACACCGGGCTGTCCCGCTTCCGAGACCCTCCCGGAGATGGCGCGGGCCGCGGTCGAAGNNCAGCGCCGCAGGGGTTGATGTACGTGTCGTATGGGACCCACCATGGAGTCCGGCGATGATGCACGACGAAGCGGCTACGGCGTTGGGGTTCCGAGGTCGGTGAGCCCGACATGGTGAAGGGCAGCGTCGAGATCGTGCGGGTGTACGAGGATACCGGTCGCCGTCGCGGCGAGCGGCGGGTGCTTGTCGACCGGCTGTGGCCCCGCGGCGTTTCGAAGGAGGTCATCGACTACGACGAGTGGACGAAGGACGTCGCCCCGAGCAGCGAGCTGCGCCGGTGGTACCGGCACGAACCGGCGCGCTTCTCCGAATTCTCCCGTCGCTACCGGCGTGAGCTGGCCAAGCCGCCCGCTGCCGAAGCGGTCGCTTTGTC
>PKWD01000473.1 GCA_003131945.1 Acidimicrobiaceae bacterium | reverse complement strand
CTCGGGAACGTCGTGTTCCTCGGTGGTCGCCAAGACGTGGACGATCTGTACCACGGCTTCGACATTTTCGTTCTCCCCTCTTATCGCGAGGGGTTTCCACGCTCGGCCATGGAGGCGGCGGCGAGTTCCGTGGCCGTCGTGGCCACCGACATCCGGGGTTGTCGCCAGGCGGTCGACCACGGGGTCGCGGGCCTGCTCGTCCCTGTGCACGATGCCGGCGCCTTGGCTGCGGCCATAGAGCACCTCGCCGACGACGCCCCTCTGCGAGCCGTGATGGGTCGGGCTGGCCGGGCCAAGGCGGAGGCCGAGTTCGACGACCGGCAGGTTGTCGAGACGACCCTGGCCGTGTACGAGCGTCTGTTGGCGCGCCGGCAGAGGTAGGGCCNNCCCACGGCGGTGAATCATCAGATGATCCGTCGCCTGATCCGAGCCCTCGTCCCCGTGTGCGAGACTGAGTGGCTTCGCTCCGGAGGTCAGGTTTGACGCCATCAGGCAAGTTTCGCCGGTACGGCTCGAGCATCCGCCGGCTGTCACTCCGAAAGACATCGGGTACCTCGACGTCCAAGGCTTTGCCGCGCAGTGGGGGGCTCTTCCCGGTCGAAGCGGCCATCCCGATGCCAGACCGGTCTTTGAAGGTAGGGCGTCCTGCCGCGTTCCACGACGTGGCCCTGACCTCCATGGGTCGGATGAACATGGCCGGTCTGCGCCCGGATCATGACATTTTGGACGTCGGCTGCGGAGTGGGACGCACGGCACGCTACTTGTGCGATTACCTCGACGCGGGTGCGCGCTATCAGGGGTTCGATGTCAGGGAGGACGTGGTGCAGTGGTGCCAGACTCACATCACTCCGCTGTTTCCCAACTTCCAATTCCAGCTCATCTCGTTGTTCAACACGAGATACAACCCCGACCCGACGCTCCCGTCAGCGAGCGAGTTCCAATTCCCCTACCCTGACCAGTCGTTCAACTTCGCCTTCGCCCACTCCATGTTTACGCACCTCGTGCCCGAGGTCACCAGCCACTACCTGGATGAGATCAGCCGCGTCCTACGACCAGGTGGTATCAGCTACTCAACGTGGTTCCTGTTCAATGAAGACTCCTCGGGATACGCTCACTCAAGAACGACGACAATGCATCACGACTCGTCGGGGACGTTCGCCGTGCAGAATCCCAAAGTCCCGGAGGCCGCCGTCGGTTACAGCGAGACATTTGTCCGCCACGCGTACTCCTCCAGCGGCCTGAAGATCGTCGAGCCCATTCACGCGGGATTTATGCGCCTCCAAGACGTTATCGTCGCCGTCAAATAGTCCGGGCGTGTGCGCCACACGGGGAACCTCTCGTTCAACTGCTCGACGACCAGGGCGTGTGTCCAGCTCAGCGTCCGGGATCACGCGCGGTGTCACGACCTGCGTTCCGAGCGGTACCTCCCCGCCACGTGGCTCCTGGCCAATGGGCGGGAGTACGAGATTCCCTGCCCGACCTACGTCATGAGCCGAGACCGATCTGAGCGCAATCCTCGATGCCATCTGTTCCGACCCACACATGTAAGGAGTCGACACGCGCGGCTCTTTCTGGATGCGTCGCACAACGTCGAGCCAAAGGTAGCAACCCTCGCCAGATCAGCGAATGGTTCGTACCGATAGGCCTGCTCGCAGCATGTCGACCTGGGCGACTTTCGTGCCGACGGCAAGCACCCGGTCGTGACGGGGGTTCGGCTGGACGATGGACCGGATGTCGCAATAGCCCACTTCGTCCATCATCTCGGACACGACCAAGGGGGAGGGATAGAACCAGTTCGCCCCGCCCCCCCGGCCGGGATCATTCTTCCCGGCATAGTCCAGGATGCGGGCATTCGATTTGGCGGCAGCCGTCTCGAGCAGGCATCGCCCCCCGGGCCGCACGGCGTTGAAGGTGATGCGCATACCGAGGACAGGGTCGCTCAAGTGGTAGAGCACGCCGGAGAACAGGACGATATCAAAGGCGTCTTGGAACTCGTCGGTCGTCAAGTCGTAGAGAGACAGGTTCCGGGGATCCAGATTCTCGAGGGCGAAGGAGTCTCGTAGGTACCGCAGGCAGTCGACGTATTTGGTGACCTCCTCCACAGCCACTACTGATGCGCCCATCGCCGCTAGGAGCAGACTCGTTCCCCCGGTATAGCAACCAATGTCGAGCACGCGTTGGCCGTCCAGGCTCTTTGGTAGAGCATCAAAGCGCCTCATGAATGTCGACAACAGTCTGCTGGGTCGATGATTCGCTTTTCCCGGACCAACCTGGAAGTCACCGAAGTCGTGATCGTACGGCCAGCGGAAGCGAACAGACTTGGCCCGCTGCATTTCCGGCGCCACGTATCCCTCCATCTCGGCGTCCTCCAGGGCGAGGAAGCCCTCTATCCGCTGGCGGAACTGGAGAGGATCGACTCCCACGAGATTGCGAACCTGATAGTTGTCGATCATGAGACCCTGCAGGTAGGTGTAGGGCCCAGCGTCGGGGCGAGGGCTCTTCGGCGGGGACAGGCGCCTCTTGACGGTCTCGGGCAGCAGGGCTCCGATCGCGGGCCGTATGCGGTCAATCACCGACAACCCTGCGATCTGATCGAGGCCTCCGACACGGGTTCTCCTGCTCAAGCTGGCTCAAGTGATTCGAAGATACCATCGAAGGTCTACCATCGAGAATACCCAAGATCTCTCATGAGGCGGCCCGACTTCAGGCGCAGTTCTGTGAGATAGACGGTGTTGATGGGCCCCTTTCCGACGCCTATCGATGACGTGAAGATTTCTGAGGATCGGTGTCGATCGTCCCTGTGGTTCGGCTCAGTGCCCGAATCCTGGCGTGGGGTTTGTATCATCGATTCGCCTGGGAGCTCGCCCCTCCAGCGAGCTATGGACTGCTCGTCATCGAGGGACCCAGAGCCGTAGCCGTGGTCGAGGTCCCCGAAGTGCAGCACATTCTNNAGAAGTCCCCGCATCGTTGTTTCCGGATCGTTGACGAGCCGCTCGTATCGAATCTCCGTGTAGCGATCCCCGGGGTGTCGCCTACCGAACGCCCGGCCGGCGCGTACGTGCTCGGGCCAGCTCCGGACGGCCTGGTGTGCCCGACGGGGACCCCACCTCCGGCTCCATGAGTCGAGGACATCTCGGGGATCGCGAATGACCTGGACCACTTGACAGTCAGGGAAGAGGCTGTCGATGTAATCAAGTATCAGCGTATAGCCGGGGCTTTTGTCGGCCCAACGACTCTTTCCCTGACGTTCAGCGTGTTGGCTATGAACCCAGACGAAGAGCTCGCGGATGCGGGCGCGCCACATCGCTTGCGAGATTCCGAATGCGCTTAGTCGCTTCCAGTTGTTCTGTTCCGCTTTCACCATCTGCTCGAGGAACAGCGTCTCGGGACCGCAACTGATGGAGGGATGTGAATCGAGCATCATCTGTAGCAGCGTGGTTCCGGACCGGGCGCAACCCACAACAAATATGGGTCGGTCGGTCGGGGGCGCACCAAGCGATTCGGCAAGCCTGTCCGTCACGAGGTTAGGCTACCGGGCTTCACACAGTGTCAAGACCACAAGTCGTCTCCCCCGGAAATTTCCGCCTCGATGAGGGTGACTCATGGAACAGAGAGTGATTCGCCCGCGCCCGGCAGGGTCCGGTGAGAGCACATTTCGTACGTCGGCATCTCCCTGGGCTGCTTAGCCAGGTCTTTCTGAGGATCGTCATGATCAATGTCGTCACTGTTCACTGGCAAACGCCGAAGTGGATCGAGGTTCAGCTGAGCTACCTCGAGCGCAATTTGGCAGGAGAGTTCCGAGTCTTTGCCGCCCTCAACGGGATCAGTGATCTGGAGCTGCGGGACCGCTTCCATTACGCCGTTGACCTGGAAGGCACCCACGAAGAGAAGTTGAACGCCTTGGCCAAAGTGGTCATCGAACAATCAGACCCGACAGACATCTTGATGTTCGTCGACGGCGACGCCTTTCCCGTTCAGAGCCTCGACGCCTGGATGCACGAGAGTCTCCGGTCCTATCCCCTGGCGGCGGTCCGGCGCGACGAGAACGTTGGAGACCGCCAGCCTCATCCTTGCTTCTGTGTGACGACCGTTGGCTTCTGGCGGGAGATCGACGGCGACTGGTGCCGAGGAGGGACTTGGATCAACGCCGTCGGCAAGGAAGTCACCGATCCAGGGGGGAACCTTCTCCATCAACTGCAGGAGCTCGATCAGGATTGGTTGCCGCTGGTACGGACGAACACCAACAATCCCCACCCCCTGTGGTTCGCCATATACGGTCACCTCGTCTACCACCACGGGGCCGGGTTCAGAGCGATGCTCAGCCGCACTGACTTCACGCTTCAGCCGAAGTTCAAGAACGCCTACGTATCCATGAAAAAGGGACCGACATTGGGTGGCCTGCGACTGGCGGTCCAAGCTGACCCGTCGCGGCTGGCTCATCTTCGACCCCACCACCTTCTCGTCTTCACCCGGGCAGTCCAAAAAACGATCCTGGAGAGACGCCGGCACTGGTACATGAGGCAACAATCCCAATACGTCGAGCGAACGGAAGCCCAAGCCGAAGAGATCTTCGCCCGGCTGCAGGTCGACCCCGATTTCTACCTTCAGCTGGACGGTCGGGCCGCAGAAGCGTCATCTGACCCCACCCTTCATTGACAGGTCTCCGATGAGGCTTCGGTCTTTTGTAGCCTGGACTGGTGGATGACATGGGGATCGAGACCGGCGTGCGATGAAGATCCTCTGCGTGGTGGAGGATTTCCCCTGGCCGGCTCGCGGGGGTGCCCACCTGCGATCACAACAAGTGATCGCCACCCTCGCCTCGGTGGGTGAGCTGCATCTCTTCAGTCTGATGTATCCGAACCGGCCCGAGGCCTGCGATCTGCCCCCCGACGTCGTCGCCACTCGGCTCGAAGTCGTCACCAACCCCATGCCGGTCTACTCTTTCAGGCGGCGACTGCGGTGGTTGACCAGCAGAGGCTTGCCTTTGGAGGTCGTCGCCGCTGAGAACGTGGTGCTGCGCTCACGCTTCCAGCGGTGGGCCGACGGTCCGTACGACCTGGTCTGGGTCAGTCGGGCGAGCGTCTTCGAATTGCTGGGTCGGCCTCACCTCGGCCCGACGATCGTGGATCTCGTCGATCTCGAGGATCAGAAGATCCGGACACGGTTGGCTGCCATGCGCGCGCAGCCGATCGCCGCCGGTATCCGGGGGTGGACCCACCGACAGGTAGCCGTTCTACAGGCCCGATGGAATGCTTCGCGCTGGTCCCGATTCCAGGCGAGCGTGGCCCGGTCGGTCGACATCGTGGTCGTGTGCAGCGAGGACGACCTCGAACTTGCCGGTCTTCCCAACGCCGTGCTGGTGCCCAATGGCTACGAACCCCCGGAAGTCCCCGTGGGCCGGGTCACCGTCGATGACCCCCCCGTGATGCTGTTCCAAGGTGGCATGCACTATGGGCCGAACACCGACGGCGCGCACTGGTTTGTCACCGACATCGCCCCGCTCATNNAGCTGCCCGGTGTTCGGATCCGGCTGGTGGGAGATCCCGACGGCGTGGTGACAAGGCTCGACCACCGGCCGGCTGTCACCGTGGTGGGTAGCGTCGAGTCGATGGAGGTGGAGCTGGCCCGCGCCGACCTGGTCGTGGCCCCCTTGCGCTACGCCAGTGGGACCAGGCTGAAGATCCTCGAGGCCCTGGCTCACCGCATCCCCGTAGTATCGACCACGATTGGGGCGCAAGGTCTCGGGCTCGAACCTGGCCGGCACCTGCTTGTGGCCGACGACGCTGAAGGNNCTCGTCGCAGAAGGACACACCGTCTTCCTACAGAACCACCAATGGTCCAACGCACGCGAGCGGATCCGAGCCTTGGCTCTGAAGAGCGCGGAGCCGGCGTCGAGTGGACCCGGTCCTTCGTAGGGCATGAGCCAGGTACGCGCGACAGTGCCGAAACTTTTGGACAATCTTCGTTTGCGCCCCGCACATCTGGCCGTGCGCAGCAGGGTGCGTCGGCTGACCCGCACCCCTTTCGGGGCCGNNGCCGTCCTTGTGCACTGCGCCCACCACAAGGTGGGTACGGTGTTGTTCCAGCGTGTCCTGTCTACGGTGGCCGGCTTCTACGGCCTTCGCTTCACTGAGGTGCCGGCGTCCGAAGACTCGCCCGGGTCGCCCCCTGTTCTCGCGTCGGACATCGACATTGTCGTTTATCACCGGGCCAATGACTTCCGGCCGGAGGATCTCGCCGGCCGGGAGTACCGGGGCTCGCACCTGATCAGGGATCCGAGAGACATGGTGGTCTCGGGTTACCACTACCACCTGCGGACCGACGAGCCCTGGGTGCACGAGCCCAAGGACCGCTACGGGGGCCTCAGCTATCAGGCTTTTCTGCAGGGTATCGACGAGCACGACGGGCTCATGGCCGAGATCGAGCGGTGCGCGCGGTCCTCGCTCGCCGAGATGGCGGAGTGGCACTACGCGAGACCCGGGATCCTGGAGCTGCGCTACGAGGACGCCGTACGAGATGAGGTGGAGACGTTCACCGGTCTGTTCAGGTTCTACGGCTTCAACGATGCCGCCGTCGAGCGAGGGCTCACGATCGTCGAGCATTTCAGCCGACGCAGCGGTCCGCATGCCGGCGATGCCGACCCCCATGTCCGGTCGGGCCAGCCCGGCGAATGGCGTCGTTCCTTCGGTGTCGACCACATCGCTCGGTTCAAGGAACTCACCGGAGACCTCGTGGTGCGCCTCGGCTACGAGGAGGACCCCGACTGGTGAGAGACGGAGCGGACGACGGTTCTGATCCGCTCGCCGGCGCCCTGCCACTGGAAATGGGCCAAGAAGGCCTTCTCGGCTTCGTCCACGAGGCGCCGGCGCAATTGCGGCTGCTCCAGCAGACGGACGCAGGCGGAGGCGAAACCTTCGGCGTCGTCGGCCACGAGCAGATGCTGCCCGTCTTCGAAGCCCAGTCCTTCGGCCCCCAGTGTCGTCGAGACGACCGGGATGCGGTGGGCGGCGGCCTCGAGGATCTTCACGCGTGTGCCGCTGCCGTAACGTAAGGGGACGACCACGAGGTCCGCCCGGGCCAGCTCGGGCTCCATGGCCGGGACCCGCCCCACCACCGTCACGTCGGGCGGTCGGTCGAGCCGGGCCACAGAGTCGCTCGGTTCTCCCACCAACCTGAGCGTGACAGCTGTCATCCGGGCCCGGATCCGAGGCAAGATGCTGGAGACCATGAAACTGGCTGCATCGGCGTTGGGCGGGTAGCCGAACGAGCCGGCGAGCAACAAGTTGGGGGGGTCTCCCACCTCCTCCCGGCCGACGGGGTGGGTGGGGGCGTCATACCCATTGGGAACCACCGCCACGTTGGCCAGGCCCGAGCGCTTGGCGTCGAGCTCGCTGCACAACACAACTCGATCGACGGTGCCGGCCACCGAGCGTTGGAAGCGTGACCAACGAGTGGCATTGGTCTTGGCCTGGGCGCGGGCCACGGCGTGGTGCACTCGTGGAAGGACCCCTCCGATGGCCTCGTCGTCGCGTGTGGCCGCCAAGCGGGTCAGGATCTTTTGGTCCTCCAGATCGTCGATGTCGACGACCGTCGGGCCGAGGCGCGGGCGCCCGAGGAGCTCGAAACTGGCGGCCCTGCTGAACCAGACGACGTCGTAGGCGCCTGCCCTCCACGACTCGAAAACGTTCCGGGGCCCGGCGGAGTCTTCCTGGAGCAGTTCCAGCGGCAGCCGGGAGGACGTCAGCCACCTGAGCCGCTTCCCCGGGGACAAAGAGGGCTGGGGACGGACGACAGTCTTCAGCCGGACCCCTTCCAACCCGACGGGGAGAACGCAGGGCTCGCCCCGGCGGGCAGGCACGAAAGCGAACACGTCGGTTTCCCCCAGCCCGGCGATGACCTCGATGACCTTGGCCAGTCGCAGGCCCCCACCGCCGCTCACGGGCCAGGGGAAGTCCTCGGCCACCACCAGGCATGTGAACGTCACCGGGCCGCCACTTCACGGGCCAGCGCGCCGATCTCCTCCTGGACCACCGAGGACCGGTAGCGCGCCATGAAGAGAGCGTGCGCCTGCTCGACGATGGCGTGACGCAGGGCGTCGTCGCCGAGCAGGTGGGCGCAGGCACGGGCCACACCGTCGGGATCGTCGGCCACCAGGAGGTGCGTCCCCGGGCGCACCTCCAGGCCCTCCGCCCCGACCGTGGTGGAGACCACCGGGACGCGGTGGGCGAAGGCTTCGAGGATCTTGACCCGCGTCCCGCTTCCGTAGCGCAGGGGGATGACCACGATGTCGGCCAGTGACAGTTCGTCGGCCATGTCGGGTACCTGGCCGGTCAGGGTGACCGAGGGGGGATCGTTCAGGCCGGCCAGTGCGGGTGGTGCCACACCCACCAACCGGATCTGCGCATCGGGGACGAGGGACCGCAGTCGTGGCCCGATTTCTTCGACCAAGTAGCGCGCCGCGTCGGCATTGGGGGGATAGCGCAAGGTTCCCTGGAAGACGACGACCGGAGGCGATGACACCGTCGAGCGGCCGGCAGGGCGATCGGGTAGCGGGTACCCGTTGGGGAGCACACGGACACCGGGAAGACCCGATCGGCGGGCGTCGAGCTCACTGCACACCACGATCGCCGTCGCCCGCNNCTCCCGCCGCAGACGTCCCCGTCGCTCGTCCTCTCGGCGCGGCAGCGCCGAGCGGGCGAGGATCTTCTGGTCCTCCAGGTCGTCGATGTCGACCACGTCGGGGGCGAGGGCGAGTTCTCCCGCCAGCACCCACGCCCGCACTTGGAAGAACCAGACGAGGTCGTAGCGGCCAGCCACGAAGTGACGCAGGGCCCGGCTCATGGTACCCCGGGCGCGCACCGGCATCTCGAAGGGAACGGTGGGCCGGACGATACACCGGGCCACGTCACCGGGCCCGGGGGGCCGATCGTCGATGGCGATGCGTTCGAGTCGCTCGAGCGCCAGTGACGGTGGCGGCGGCGCGAAATCGCTCCGGTCCTCGGACACGGCCGAGAAGAGCTCGGTCGGTCCGCATCGGCACAGGGCCTGCACCGTGTTCGCCAGCCTCAGACGTGAGCCGCTGTTCTGGGGCCAGGGGTATTCGGTGGCTACCACCAGTGTTCTCACCTTGGCCGTGTGCGCATACGAGGGGGACTCACGTGGGTGTCATGTGGGGGGGGAGANNGAGGAAGTACGGGAACAACAGTGTCCGCTCGCGGGTGATCAGTCCCAGGTTGCCGAGGGCGGCGAAGGCGTAGAGGAATCCGAGCGAGTACACCGTGGCCAGGATGACGTACGGACGCTCTAGACCGGCCCGGAAGACCAAGCGGAGCCTTCGCAGCGAGGTGAGGACGAAAATCAGGACGACGGTATTCTCCGCCGCCGCCAGGAGCTGAGTCACGCTCCCGGCCGTAAATGGCAGGGGGTCGAACAGGACGGTATAGACGTCGCGCGGATAGAGGAGGGGGTCGGAGGAAAACGGCACATTGCTACTGCCGAACCCCGCACCCAGACCGCTGTTGTTCTGGTGCGCGCTGTTCAGCAGGCCTGACACCGAGGTGGAGTTGCTATGGACGAACTTCACCAGGAGCAGTCCGGTCACGACCAGGAGAAGGACCAGGAAGACGAGGGTACCGAAGCGCCGGACGGCCCGCAGCTGTCGGCGGTTGTCCCGGCTCCGGAACAACATGGCCACCGTTAAGGACACGAACAAAAGGGCGAATTCATTGGGTCGGGTGACGACGCCCATCGCCGTCCCCAGGGCAATGACCGGGTAACCCCTGCGCTGGCGGGCGAGGACGCGCGCAGTACCCAAGGTGGCTACCCCGAGAGCCAGCATCGTCACAGATTCCTTGCTGACGTCTGACGTCCAGAAGAGCAAAGACGGCAGGAGGAAGAGCATCAACGCATACCGGCGGTGCCCGCCCTCGGGGAAGGTGAGACAGAAGGCCCGGTAGAAGAAGATCGCTGCCAGCCAAGAGAACCAAGCGAACACGAAGAAGGCGGCGAGCTCGTTGACACCGACGATGGCGAACACCACTCCCGCCGCGATCGACACCGACCCGTCACCGACCACCGATCGGATGCCGGCACCCGAGGTGGTGAAGTTGAAGGAACGGAAGTTCCGCGACAATGTGGCGCCCTGATGCACATAGCCGCTGAAATCGGAGACGCCGTGGTACACGTGGTTGTCGATGAACATCTGTGCCCCCGAGCCCAGAAAATGCAAGAGCAAGCCGATCATGAGCAGCGACACGAGGCGGGGGTCTCCCTCGGTGCGGCCCAGACGCCGGGCGATGGGCATGCTCACTCCGATCAGGAGCAGTGCCACGATCAGCACGACGACAGGATCTGACGGGAGCTTCCCGCTGGCGGCGAGGATCACGTGGCCGGGCGCGGGACGAAGTTCGGCCACAGGGCGAGGTCGAGCTCCCCGAACTGCGCGGCAAGAGCCTCGACGTCGGGCGTGTAGGCGTCGATGAGACGGCGCAGCGCGTCATCGGCAACGTGGACCTTGCCCTCGGTCGTCGGTCCCACGGGCCGGCGCAGGTCGGATGGGACGAAATTGTCGTCGAGGCCGAGGAAGCGGTAGCTGCGGGCTAGTTGGCCGGCGGGATCGAGGGTGCAGCGCTCGTACTGCAAGACGAGAAGCCTGTTCGGATCGATGTGCTCACACCACTGCGTGAGCGCCCGATGATAGAAGCCGCGTGCCACCGCATCGGCGACGGTGGCGCCGGTGACCGACGCCCGGTGGCGCCACTGGTGGGCCAAGCCCGATCGGAACCTTTCGATCGGATCCCGCACCATCACGAGGATGCGGGCCTGGGGGGCGGCCAGCGCCAGGAGCGGGGGGACCCAGGGGTAGTCCAGGTAATCGGGGGTCCACTCGCCGGCCAGCGTGCCGGGACGACGCGGGAACCAGCCGTGGTAGGCCTCGATCTCCGCCGG
>PKWD01000198.1 GCA_003131945.1 Acidimicrobiaceae bacterium | reverse complement strand
ACCGCCACCGCCACCGGCACCGCCTTCGCCTCCGGCATCGGTGCTCAGGGCGGGGTCGAAGGATCCCCGCAGGGCGAAGCCTTCGGCTTCGAGGCGGGCCAGTCCCACCTTGACCCTGCTCTCGGGCAACGCCGTGCGCGCCGCCAACAGGGGAACCGTGACCGGGCCGGTCACATCGAGATGTCCCCGCAGGGCATCGGCGGCGGCCACATCGGCGTCGGTGACGCCGGCGCCGGCCAGTGGCGGCGGCAGATGATGGTCGGGGACGAAGGTGGCATCGGGGAAGAGAGCCTCGACCGATCCTCGTCGTTCCACCGCCGACCACAACTCGGCCCCGGCCGGGCCGTCGGGGGCGACGGCGTTGGCCCGACCGGTGTCGGCGAGGGCCTCGAACCAGGTGCGGTAGTCGGCCACGGGGCGAAGGACGACGAGAGAGAGAAGGAGATCGTGCAGCTCCTCGGGGCCGCGGATGTCGGGTGCCGCCTCGGTCCGCACCCGGGCCACGGCGTCGGGATCGAGTTCGGCCAACCCGGCCGCCTGCAGGGGCAGCCCGCGGCGCATCTGGACGGCCCGGCTCCGGCGTTCCTCGAGGGGTGCGTCGTCCAGGAATGTGTAGGGCTTCCCGTTCAGGATCTCGTGGCACAACACCGACGGCTCGGTCGATTCCACGCAATGGACCCGGACGGCCCCGTCCTCGAGTCGCTGCAGCATCTCGACCAGACCGTCGACGTCCATGGCCTCGTGCAGGCAGTCGTGCAGGGTCTGGCGTACGAGGACGTGGTCGGGGATCTGGACGGGCCCGGCCGCCGCGTTCTCCTGGCAGGCGGCCAGGGCGGGGAAGACGGCCGCCATCATGTCGTCGGATTCCATGCGCTGGATGGGCAGCGGGTTCTTCTTTCCGCCCCGGAAGCGCAGGACGGCCAGGGAGCGGTTCAGGTTCCAGCGCCACCGTGAGGTGAACATGGGCGAGGCGAGCACCGCCTGTTCGAGAGCGACCCGTGCGGTGTCGGACCGAAGCAGCTTCGGCGCGCTGTCGAGGGGGAAGCTGTGCTGCGGTCCGAGTGACAGCAGAACGGCGTCGTCGTTGGCCGCCGCCTGCAGCTCGAAGTCGAAGGTGGCGCAGAACTTCTTACGCAGAGCCAGCCCGAAACCCTTGTTGATCCGACCGCCGAGAGGAGCGTGCACGATCATCTGCATCCCGCCGGCCTCGTCGAAGAAGCGCTCGAAGACGATGTCGTCGCCGGTGGGGAGCACGCCCAGTTCGCCGAGGCCGGCCGCCAAGTAGTCGACGAGCTGGGTGGCGTCGGCCGCTTCCAATCCGCACGCGTGGGACACATACTGCGCTGCCGCCTGCCGGCGCGAATCGCCGGGGGTGCTGTGCCCGGGTGCGGCGGTGAGGAGTTCACCGACGGCGCGGCGAAGCACCGAGACCTCCTCGGACAGCTCCTCGGTCCTGCTCGGGGCCTCGCCGACCCAGAAGGGGATGGTCGGGTGGGCGCCCTCGGCGTCCACCACCCGGACCTCGCCCTGGGTCACCCGGCGGATCCGCCACGAGTGGGTCCCGAGGAGAAAGACATCGCCCACCATCGACTCGATGGCGAAGTCCTCGTTGACCGTCCCCACCGCGGTGTCGTCGGGATCGAGGATGACCCGGTAGTCGCCTACCTCGGCGATGGCGCCCCCGCTCGTGAGCGCCGCCAGCCGGGCCCCGCGTCGCGGCCGCAGGACGCCGTTCACCCTGTCGCGATGCAGATACGACATCCGCTTGCCCCGGCCGGTGGTGATCCCCTCGGAGGCGAGCTCGAGGACGGCCTCGTAGTCGGCGTCGGCGAGCTCGGCGTAGGGAGCGGCCCGCCGGACGAGGGCCAGCAGGTCCTGCTCGTCCCAGTCCTCGGCCGCCCCCACTTCGGCCACGATCTGCTGGGCCAGGATGTCGAGAGGGGCCACCGGGGGATGGGTGGCGTCCAAGCGGCCGCCGCGCACGGCGGCCAGGAGCGCCGCACACTCGACGAGCTCGTCTCGCGTGAGCGGGAACAGGATCCCCTCGGGCGTCCCCTGGCGGGTGTGGTTGGAGCGCCCCACCCGCTGCAACATGGTGGCGATGGCGCGCGGCGAGCCGACCTGGCAGACGAGCTCCACCGGACCGATGTCAATGCCGAGCTCGAGCGACGCCGTGGCCACCAGCGCCTGCAGGTCACCGGCGCGCAACCGGGTCTCCACCCGCTGGCGGCGGTCCTTCGACAGGCTCCCGTGATGGGCGGCCACGTGGTCGGGCCCGAGCCTCTCGGCCAGGAGATGGGCCAGGCGTTCGGACATCCGCCGGGTGTTCACGAAGACGAGGGTCGTGCGGTGGGCCCGGACATGCTCGGCGATCCGATCGATGATCTCGCCGAACTGCTCGGTGGATGCCACCGCCGACAACTCGGTCCCCGGGAGCTCGATGGAGACGTTCAGCTGTCGGGCGTGTCCGCAGTCGACGATGGCCGTCGACCGCCCCTCGCCCACACCCGTCAACAGCCGGGCCGTCTGTTCGATGGGCCGCTGGGTGGCGGACAGGCCGATCCGCTGGGGACGGGGTCCGCTCTGCAGGTGCTCGAGACGTTCGAGAGTGAGCGCCAGGTGCGATCCCCGCTTGTCCCGGGCCAGCGCGTGGATCTCGTCCACGATGATCGTCTGCACCTGGCCGAGGGCCAACCGGCTGCGGCCGGCGGTGACGAGGAGATAGAGGCTCTCCGGTGTCGTCACCAGGAAGGTCGGCGGATCCTTGACCATGGCGGCCCTGGCTCCGGCGGTCGTGTCGCCCGTCCGCACGGCCACGGTGATGGGGGGGACCGACAGTCCGAGGGCGGCCGCCTCGTCGGCGATCTCGGCCAGGGGACCTTCGAGGTTCTGATGGATGTCGACGGCCAGGGCCTNNCGGCGTCGATGGCCACCAGGAAGCCGGTGAGGGTCTTACCGAATCCGGTGGGCGCCGCGATGAGGGTGTCGCCACCGCCGCGGATGAGCGGCCATCCCTCGACCTGGGGAGCGGTGGCACCGTCGGGGAATCGGCGGGCGAACCAGGAGGCGATGGCCGGGTGGAAACCGGCGAGATCGGTGCTCACCCTGCTCAGGGTACCGGTGGGGTGTGTCGCCCGACTCAGGGAATCTCCACCCCCCCGGATTGGTTGCATATGCAACGAAAGAAGGTGACCCCGGAGGTATCTAGGGCCACCTCGGCGACGGAGAGAACAATGGCAGAACTGAATCAGACCCTTCCTCTACTACCCCTGTNNGTGGCCGAGATCATGGAGGTCGGCGACCTCCCGGGGGGGCCCCGGGCCATGGTCGTCCGCGGCACCGAGCGCGTCACCATCGGGACCGCCGTCCCCGGCACCGGCACCGCTCTGTGGGTTCAGGTCGAACCGGTCACCGAAGGTCCGGTCACGCCCGAAGCGACAGAACTGTCCCGCGAGTACCGGGCCGTCCTCGAGAACATCCT
>PKWD01000299.1 GCA_003131945.1 Acidimicrobiaceae bacterium | reverse complement strand
CACCACTTCGCGGGACGCTGCCCCTACGCCCCCAGACAATTCCCAGGACACGGCTCTGATTTGGCCGAATTTTGTGAAAGCCGTGGGATTCAGTTGTCTCGGGAAGTGCAGTCTGCCCTGTGACGGGAACCAGTCTCCGGCCGGTCCGGGTGCCGCCACAGCGAGCGCCCGGTGACCCGAGCGGGGGGCCACGGCGACACATAGCCGTGGCCTGGAAGCGGGCAAGGGAAGGGGTCAGGGGGGCGCCGCCACCGGTGTTTACGCCGAGGGCACGCAGACCCCTCCCCTACCCGCTTTCACAGACACGGCAGAAATCTGCCGCCTGGATCTAAGAGCTTGACGCCAGCGGTATGTGCCGGGGACGCCAGAACGGCGGGATGTCTCGGGGACGCCGGGGCTCGGCCAGCAGGTACCCCTGGTACAGGTCGCAGCCGAGCTGACGGGCCACGTGGCGCTGTTGACGGTTCTCCACACCCTCGGCGATGACCCGCAATCCGAGGCCGTGTCCGAGGTCGGTGATGGCGGCCACGATGCGCTCGTCCTCGGTGTCGCTGCCCAGTCCCATGACGAAGGAACGGTCGATCTTCAGGTAGCTCACGGGCAGGCGCTTCAGGTAGCTGAGCGACGAGTATCCGGTGCCGAAGTCGTCGATGGCGAGCCGGATGCCGAACTCCCGCAGCTCACCGAGCATGCCGTGCAGGCGCACGTCGTCCGACACGATGCCCGACTCGGTGATCTCGAGCATGAGCGCGCCCGGGGGCAGGCCGCTCTTCTCGAGCGCCCCGCGCACGGCGGGAAGAAGTTGCGATCCGTCGAACTGGCGCGGCGAGACGTTCACGGCCAGGAAGGAGTCGTTCGCCTCGGGATACATGGCGCGCCAACGAGCCATCTGCGCGCAACCCGCTTCGAGCACCCACTGACCGAGGGCGATGATGAGCTCGGACTCCTCGGCCAAGCCGACGAACCGACCCGGAAGAAGGAGGCCCCGGCGAGGGTGCTCCCACCGGACGAGGGCCTCGAGACCGAGGACACGGCCGTTGGCCAATGATGCCAGCGGCTGGTACTCGAGACGGAGCTCGCCGTTCTCCACGGCGGCGCGCAGGTCGTGCTCGAGCTCGAGTCGACTACCGACCTCCTCGCGCAGGCCGGCGTCGAAGATGGCCACGCGCCCGCGACCGCGCGTCTTGGCCTGCAACATGGCCATGTCGGCGTCCTGGAGAACCTCGGACGCCTCGCGGCCCACGTCGGCCAGGCGCACAAGACCGATACTCGGTGTCACCGTCAGCGTGCGACCCGTGCTCAGCTGCACCGGACGCGACAGGATCGAGCGCAGTTCTTCGGCCCGATGCAGGGCGGCGTCGGTGTCGGGGACACCGGTCTCCAAGGCGGCGAACTCGTCACCGTGCAGACGACTCAGGCTGACCGCCCGCGGCATGGCTGTGCGCAGACGCTGCGCCATGGCTCGCAACACTTCGTCGCCCACGGCGTGGCCGAGGGAGTCGTTCACCAATTTGAACCGGTCGAGATCGAAGAAGAACATGACGAGTCCGTCACGTTCGGCGTCCTTGGTCTCGAGCGCGCCTTCTACGGCGGCGAGAAAGCCGCTGCGGTTGGCCAGCGATGTGAGGGGGTCGTTGCGCGCTTCCCAGGCCAGCCGGTCGAGCAAGATCTTACGATCGGTGATGTCCGACACCGAGCACACCACGGCGCCGGCGTCGTGGTCCTCGGCGTCGTCGATGGGACGCGAACTGACCGACAGCCACTGCGCGTTGTCGTCGTCGTCGTGCACGCCGATGATGACGTCGGTCGTGCCCTCGCGACGGGCCAACGCCACGGCGAGGGGGAGATCCTCGGGCGGGAAGGGGGTGGTGTCGTTGTGCTGTGCGGGGCCCCCGCCGGTGAAGATGGCGTCGCCCTGGCCGACGCGCAGGCGGCTGCCGAGAATGCGGGTGGCCGAGTCGTTGGCCGCCGCCACCGCTCCGTTGCGGTCGATGACGACAACGCCTTCCTCCAGGGCGGCGACGGCGGCGGAGTAGCGCCGCTCGATCGCCGCCCGGGCCTGAGCCTCCTCCTCCGCACGCTTGCGTTCCGACACATCACGCAGGATCACCTGGAATGCCGGCTTTCCGCCCCACGTGGTGCGCACACTCACGATCTCGACGACGAACCTCACTCCGTCGAGACGCACCATCGTCACTTCGGCGCCCTTGACGGCGTCCCCCGGCTCATTGAGCTGTGAGAGACGGGCGACGATGGGGCCGATGTCGGTGGGGGTGATGAAGAGCGTCATGGGCTTGCCCAGAGCCTCAGTCAGCGAATTCACTCCGGCGAAGCGCATCGCCGCCGGGTTGGCGTAGACGATGATCCCCTCCTGGTGGACGATGATCCCGTCGGGGGAGTGCTCCACGAGAAGCTCGAGGCGTTCACCGACGTCGGCCGTGACCCACGGCACCGACCCCGGGTCGCTCACGTCAGCCATGATCCCGAAGAAGCCNNGTGCACACGACCCCGGCGACCGGTGCCAGGAAGGTGATCCCGAAGAAGCCGGCGCCGTCGCCCTCCGAGAGCAGCGTGGCCCGGACGAGGATCCGGTGGACGACGCCTCCGGAATCCTCCATCTCCTGGATGAGCTCGTAGTTGTCCCACACCACACCGGCCCGCACCGTCTCCACGATGGGACCGAGAAGGACGTCACCGAGGTCTTCGAGGGGCACCGAACGTCCGAGGGGACCGGGTGGCACCCGGTAGCGACCACCGGCGGGGGGATTGCGTACGAGATCTTCGAAGCGCGAGTGCCAGAGCACACCGGGACCGGGGACGGCGTACTCCCAGGTGGCCACCCCGGCCAGGCCCGACAGCAGCGCCAGGCGCTCGGGGGTGGCGGGGGCCTCGGGCACCCCGGTGGCGTCGGCATCCCTGTCGACCCCGGCGGACCCACCTGATGGTGCCGTCGCAGGGGCGTTCCGAACCAAGCCCAGGCGCGCATCAGGCATGCCTGTCCTATCGGTGCCGCAAGGCTCGACCTTTACTCCGACAGCCCCTTTCCACGCCTGGCGCCGGGAAGAATCACCCTTCGTGAAACTTTGCCAAATGACATCGTTGTCATTTGGCCAAAAGCAACATGCACCGTGGGTCGGATGTCACCAAAAACGGTTCTGCGTCTTTACGCCGATGACCACAGCCCGTACTCTTGGCCCTCTTGTTGACAAAGTGGCTGGTGAGTCAAACGGCCAAAAGGGCCAAAGGTGGTGAGAGATGACTACGGGACCCTCGAGGACACTGGAAATGTCGTACCCCAATCGTCCCGTGTCGATCTGCGGCATCGGGGCCGTCTCCGGCTACGGATGGGGCGAGAAGCTGCTCCGGGAGGGCCTCTACACGAGCGAGTCGGCCGTTCGCTGCCACAGCGGCTTCTCCCCCCCCTTCGATGACGACTGGGGCTGGCTGGCCATGGTCGACGACGCCGGCAACCCCGACGACGGACCCAGCCGCATGATGCGGGCCGTACGCCACGCCGGGCGCGAAGCGGTCCACAACGCCTTCGACCGCGGGTGGCGGCCGGGTGGCGTGGTGGGGCTCGTCCACGGTGTCGTTCTCGGAGACGTCGGCCACTGGCGCGAGTACCACCACCGGGTCGGCGCCGACACGACGAGGCGCAACTGGCTGGAGCTCATGCCCTCGACCGTTCTCATGGGATTCATGAAGGAATTCGACTTCCACGGCCCGAGCATGAACGTCACGGCCATGTGCGCGTCGGGCGTGGTCGGCCTCCTCACGGCGCAGATGTGGATCAACGCCGGGATGGCCACCGACGTCATCGTCATGGCCTCCGACCTGTCGGCAAACCCCGAGAACGCCCGCTCCTTCGCCAACCTGGGCGTGCTCCATATCGACGCGCCGCCCGACGAGGTCTGCCGGCCCTTCCAGGAGGGCAGCCGCGGTTTCAACCCGGGCGAGGCATCGGTGGCCATGGTCGTATCCAGCCGGCCCCAGGCCGCCTACGCCCGGGTCCTCGGCGGGGCCATGACATCCGACGCCTATCACCCGGTGTCCATCGCCCCCGGCTTCGCCCAGGTCAGACGGGCATTCACCGGCGCTCTCGAGAACGCCGGCGTCCTCGGCAGCGATATCGCCTATCTGAACGCCCACGGCACCGGGACGGCCCAATGCGACAGCGTCGAGAGTGCTCTTTTCGACGAGCTCCTGCCTGCGGCGGAGGGTCTTTTCTCGATAAAGCCGCTCGTGGGTCACACCCAGGCGGCCTCGTCGGCCATCGAGATCCTGGCCAGTCTGTACGGATTCCAGACCGGCGTGATCCCGGCACCCCGACGGGTCTCCAAGGGACACCCGAAGCTCCTCGACGGCCTGACGGCCTGCGCCGAGGGCCCGGTCATGAAGTCGTCTCTGGGCATGGGCGGCCACAACGCCGTTCTCGTCATCGACTCGCCGCCGGCGTAGGCGAGCATCTCGCTCGCGGCCACCGGAACGGGCCGCCGACCAGCACGAACAGCACCCGGCCGATAGGGTCACCGACCATGGACATAGGCGACGTGGTGCCGGATTTCGAACTGCCCGACGAGACGGGGACCGAGCGCAAGCTCAGCGATCTGCTGGCCGCCGGCCCGGTGACTTTGTTCTTCTACCCGGGGGCGATGACCTACGGGTGCACCAAGGAGAGCTGCCATTTCCGAGACCTGAAGAAAGAATTCGAGCAGGCCGGAGGGCAGCGGGTCGGCATCAGCGCCGACACGGTCGAAAAGCAGAAAGAATTTTCCGACAAGTACAGCTTCGATTTCCCGTTGCTGTCGGACCCTGACCGCACAGTGGCCGAGATCTTCGGGGTCAAGCGTGGCGGCGGCCTCGTCCCGGTCAAGCGCAACACCTTTGTCATCGACACCGACCGCAAGGTCATCGGCGTGATCAAGAGCGAGTTGAGCATGCAGAAGCACGCTGACCGCGCCCTCGAGGTCCTGCGCCAGCGTTCGACCGTCTAAGCCTCCTTTCCGCACCGGCCTCACCCCGGCCCGGGCGTCGCACGCCGCTGCACCTGAAGAACCGCACGCCACTGCACATGGGGATCCCAGCCACGCCGGGTAGGCTGGAGACTCCGGACGGGGAGCGAGGCGGATGAAAAGCATGAGTCGGCGACGTACACGCCGCGCCGTGGCGGCTGCGGCCGCTTTGGTCGTGATCGCCACCACCATCGGGATCGTGGCCTCCGGCGCGCTGGCGAGCTCGCCGCCCAATGTCACGACCGCCGCCTACGGCAACCTGCGTTCGGGATGGGACCCGAACGAGCCGAACCTGGCCCCCTCGAACGTCGAGGCCGCCTCATTCGGCCAGATCTTCGCCAGGAAGCTGAAAGGTTCCATCTACGCCCAGCCACTGGTGGTGAACGGGACCGTCATCGTCACCACCGAGAAGAATTGGGCCTACGGCATCAACGCCACCACGGGCAAGGTGCAATGGAAACGGCACTTCGGAATGCCGGCCCTGGCGGCGACGATCGGCTGCGGCGATCTGGCGCCGAACCTCGGGAGCACCTCCACCGGCGTGGTCGACCCCTCGACGAACACGCTGTACCTCACGACGAGGATCCAGAAGGGCAACGCCAAGAAGGCGTCGGCCACCGACAACCACACATGGATGCAGGCCATCTCGGTCACCACCGGCAAGGAGGCGGCCGGCTTCCCCGTCGAGCTCCAGGGCACACCCGACAACACGCCGGGCGTTCCCTTCACCGACAGCTCCGAGCTGCAGCGCCCGGCGCTGCTCTTCCTCGGGGGTGTCGTGTACGCCGGCTTCTCCGGTGACTGCGACGATCCCCCTTACCGCGGCGTCGTGATCGGAGTGTCCACCACCGCCCATGACATCACCGCCATGTGGAGCGACGAGGCCGGCGCCGGCACCGACCAGGATTCGCAATCCGGCATCTGGCAGTCGGGCGGCGGGCTCGTGTCCGACGGGCCGAAACAGATCCTCCTCACCACCGGTAACGGCATCGCCCCCCCGGCATCGGCAGGGGGGGCCCACACGCCTTCGACCTTGTCGGAGTCGGTCGTCCGCCTCACCGTCGGGAGCAACGGAACACTCACCCCCACCGACTACTTCGCCCCGAGCGACGCCCCCTCGCTCGACCAGGGCGACCAGGATCTCGGCTCCGGAGGCCCCATCGCCCTCCAGTCTCAGTACTTCGGGAACAGCACGGACCCCGATCTGCTCGTCCAGGTGGGCAAGGACGGGCGGATCTTCCTGCTCAACCGCGACAACCTCGGGGGTCGGGAACAGGGACCGGGCGGCAGCGACGACACCATCGAGACCCTCGGTCCCTACAACGGGGTCTGGGGCCACCCCGCCGCCTACGGGGGTGAAGGCGGTTGGGTCTATGTCACCGAATCGACCGGCGGCGGCTACCTCCGGGCTCTCAGCTATGGCGTGAACACCAGCGGCGTCCCCCAGCTCACCTCGGCCGGCACCAGTGCCGGAGCCTTCGGCTATTCGTCGGGATCCCCCGAGGTGACGAGCAACGGCACCACGACCGGGAGCGCCGTGGTCTGGGTGGTCTACGACGACGGCACGTCAGGTATCGACGGCGACCTGCGCGCCTACGGGGCCGTCCCCCCGAGCACGGGCCCGAACGCCGGCATCCTTCCTCTTCTGTGGTCGGCCCCCATCGGCACGGCATCGAAGTTCTCCGTCTCGACCGCCTACAACGGCACCGTCTACGTCGGGAACCGCAGCGGAACGCTTTACGCCTTCGGCAGCAAGTCGAACGCGCCCCTCGAGGCGGCACCGGTCGACTTCGGCCGGGTGGCCGTGGGATCGAGCAAGACACAGGACATCACCGTGACGGCCAACCGCGCCATGACCATCACCGGCGTCTCGCCCGCTACCGGCGTGGCCGATGTGGCCGGAGTCTCCGGCGCGTCGGTGTCCAACAAGGGTGCCGGCTATCAGGGATCGACCGGCGCCTCCGGAACCGAGGCCCTCGGGCAACAGAACCAGGAGTTCTCGGTGCACCTGCCGTCGCGTCGTCGCGCCCTCGTGGCCGGCCAGAGCATCATGATCCCCGTCACCTTCACGCCGCGGTCCGCCGGCACCGTCGTGGCCGACGTCAGCGTGAAGACAACGGCCGGGACCCGGACTCTGGCCTTGACCGGTTACGGCACCGCTCCCGGTCNNCCCCGCCGGTCTCGTTCGGCACGCTCGACACCGGCGCCGGCGGAAAGACACTCACCTTCACCATCAGCAACTCCTGGAACAAGCCGGAGACGATCACCGGCCTCCGGCTCCCGTCGGCGCCGTTCACGGTGAAGGGGCTCCCGAGGGCGGGCACCGTGCTCACCCCACAACAATCAGTGACGGCGTCGGTGGCCTACGACCCGCAGACGGCCGGCACCAACAACGACGTCGTGACGATCACGAGCGATGAGGGCTCGGTGTCGGTGCCTCTGACCGGCGCAGCCGTGTCCGGGACGGCCGTTCTCACGCTCCAACCGGGCTCGATCGATTTCGGTTCGGTCCCCGTGGGCAGGTCCGTCACACTCACCTTCCGTATCGACAACAGCGGCAACATCCCCCTCACCATTTCGCGGGCAGCGACGCCGGCGGGAGCGTTCTCGACGGCCACTCCTCTGCCTGAGGGCATCACCCTCGATCCCGGCACCGGAGTCACCCAAGCCGTGACGTTCAGGCCCTCGGGGACCGGTTCGTTCACCGGCCAGTACAAGTTCAACGCCGAGAATGGTCAGGGGTCGATGGTTGTTACGTTCACGGGGACCGGCACGTTGAGCTGAGGGGGCGTCGTTGCCGGCGCCCACCAAGACACGAGTTGTGTTTGGAGCATCAACTCAAGGGACCCATGTGTGCCGAGGGTGCTGTCGCGGTGGAGTTCGGGCGGGAAGCGGCTCAGACCCACGGTCCGAGCCCTTGGAGCCGCTCCAGTCCGCGCATCGTGCCACGCCTCGCCACCTTCGACATTCCGACGACGAGCCCGGCCGCGGTCGTGTGGACGTTGAACATCCGGCCGAAGGGCAACCTCATCGGCTCCGACACCGGGACGTCCGGGGTGCTGACGGTGTCGATACCGCGCACGATCCACGGGAATCTTCAAGCGGACGTCCGTGGCGAAGGGAAGTGGTACTCGGGAGCCCGGATGAGCCTGTCCGGCGGCGGTGCGGTGGCCGTAAACACGGTCACGGTGGTGGCAACCCTGGCAGCAACGGACCAGGTGGCACCGGTGGCGGGCCGGGCACGGGTGGCACCGCTCGAAACAGCGGCGGCAGTGGATCAGATGGTGGCGCTATAACCCCTCCGGCCACGGCCGCCGGCGGTGGGTCGGCTACCGGTACCGGATCTACCGGTGCCGGGCCGACCTTTGGCGGAACCACCGGCGAGCACGACACGGTGGATCCCATCACCTTGGTCGCCGGTGCGAAGACGCCGCCGCCGTCAGGAACCCGCGTCCGTTCGACTTCTAGAAGGCGACCGGGCCGCTCGCCGTCACGAACAAGGCGTAGGCGGATGTGTCGCGGAAGTTGCACGTCCCGTTGGCGTTCCTGCCTGTTGCGATAAAGCCCTGCACCCTCGCCGTCCCACTTCCCTTGATCTTGGCGTAGTCGCCGTAACCGTTCCCGAGCGTGTACGGCCCGCTTCCCTTGAGCTCGCCCCGGCACGTCTTCTGATTGAACTTGAACGTGGTGTGGATGGCGCCGTGGTGGATCTTGAAGGTGCCACCGGGGAAGACGGCCTCGTCCACCTTGTTGCCTTGGTAGTCCGTGCCCCCGGCGGTGAACACACCGCCGGCGAAAATGCTGCCGGACCCGGTCTGCGAGGTGAAGACGAGTTTGAAGTGCTCGGTTCCGCTGGTGGCGGCGAAGGCCGACGCCGGGACCGATACCGCGATCACCGCACCGAGCAGGACCGCTCCGACAATGTTCCTGGCGCGCATAGAACCCTCCGTTTCCTTGAGAGGTCGCGGTGAGACCGCATCCGAGCGAGCCGCCGCGACGCTCTGACAGCCACAACCTATCGTCGCCGGTGCCGCGGTGGCGGATCTTCTTGTCGGACCCGCTCCCACACATGACGTGGACGCTTCGGAGGCTCCGGTGAGCGACACCGGGCAGGGCGACGGCTGGTGGGTCGCCTCCAACGGCCAGTGGTACCCGGTGGTCGAACCCTCGGGCTGCCCCCGCTCCGGGCGCATCGGCTCGTCGCCCATCCTCGGCAACGCCGTCATCGCCCGGCGAAGCGCCGGTTCCATCGACGTGACCGTCAGCTTCGTCACCCTGCCCTGACCGGTGTCACCCGCCGATGGCCGGCCCCCGCCGCCGGTGACCCGACGGTCAGTGACCGATGTGGTCGGCCGGGATAGTCCCGAGCTTTCCCTTTTCGTAGTCCTCGAAGGCCTGGGCGATCTCGGCCCGCGTGTTCATGACGAAGGGCCCGTAGGCGGCCACCGGCTCACCGATGGGCCGGCCCCCGAGCACCAGGACTTCGAGTTCGGGAGTGTGACTGTCCTGACCGGCGTCGGCCGCCAGCACCACGCTGTCCCCCTCGCCGAACACCACCAAGTTCCCCGTCCGCACCGCCGCGCCCTGCGATCCGACCGTGCCCCGCCCGGCGAGCACATAGACGAGGGCGTTGAAGTCCCGGGGCCAGGGCAGGACCAGCCGGGCCCCCGCCCCGACCGTGGCGTGAACCATGGCCATCGGCGTGTGTGTGTTCCCCGGACCGCCGAACCCGCCCACCTGGCCGGCGATGACCCGCACGAGCGCCCCCCCGTCCGGCGACGACACGAGCGCCACCTGATTGCTCCGGATGTCCTGGTAGCGCGGCGGCACCCACTTGTCGGCCGACGGGAGGTTCACCCACAGCTGGATCCCATGGAACAGCCCCCCGCTCGTCACCAGAGCTTCCGGGGGGGCCTCGATGTGGAGGATGCCGGCGCCGGCCGTCATCCACTGGG
>PKWD01000256.1 GCA_003131945.1 Acidimicrobiaceae bacterium | reverse complement strand
CCCACGTGGCGCCCGACGTCGGATCGCGGGCGAACCGGCACTGGACCACTCTCTTGATATAAAGATAGTTACACAGAATGTCCTCTTGATGTCAAGATATGAGGGGGAAACGCCCGCCGCCCAGATCCGGAGGACACAGTGGAGGACGAAGTCGATCGTCTGGTGGCCGGCTGGCGCCAGGCGTTGCCCGATGTCGACGTCTCGCCTCTCGAGGTGCTGTCGCGCGTCAGCCGCCTGGCCCGGCATCTCGACCGCCAGCGCACCGTCGTCTTCGCCCGCCACGACCTCGAGACGTGGACCTTCGACGTGCTCTCAGCGCTACGCAGGTCAGACCCGCCCCATCAGCTCTCGCCCGGTCAGCTGCTGGCCCAGACTCTGGTCACCTCAGGCACCATGACCAATCGGATCGACCACCTCGAGAAGAGAAATCTCGTACGCCGTCGCCCTGATCCGACCGATGCCCGTTCTGTGCGGGTGCAACTCACAGCCGGCGGACGGCGACGTGTCGACGCTGCCCTCCGGGATCTCCTGGCACGAGAGGACGCAATCCTCGGCACGCTTGACGGCACTGAACGCGCCGCCCTCGCCGTGCTCCTGCGCAGCGTCGTGGCACCCTTCGATGCATAGCCGACCGAGCGGTCAGCAGGGTTTCGGGTCGTAGAAAGGAACAGCGGATGTGGTCGCTGCCGCCACAGTCCTGATGGTCGCTGGGCTCGAGGACGAACCCCCGCTCGATGATGACGAACCGCTCGAGGAGGACGCCTGGCTGGTCGCTGAACCCGAGCCGGCAGCGGGGATGCTGATCGGTGAGCTGTTGGCATCGAGCGGCGGGGTCACCGCCGCATTGGGCGCTTGACCGAGGAAGGCGGTGATGGTCTGTTGGGCCTGGGGTTCTTCCACGATTTGGGTACTGCCGGCGGCCGAACTGGCCGTGAAGGTGGGGACGGTGGCGGTCTGGAGGTTCGACCCCGAGAAGCCGCGGTACTTGACGGCCAGCGAGAGCAGCTGAGACGAGGACAGCCCGCCGATCTTCACGTCATTGACGACGGAACCGATGAAGGCGTTCAGGGTGAGGGGGTTGTAGGTGGATTTGGCTTTGTCCATGAGGGCTTCGATGACGATGTTCTGGCGAATGATCCGTCCCAGGTCGCCGGTGGAATCCGCCTCCCACACACCGGGTCGGATTTCGTACTGGTAGAAGCGGGACCGGGACAGATCCAAGGTCTCGGCGCCGCTCAGATTCTGGCAGCCGGCCCGGGGGATGGAGAGGCCGGAGTTGTTGTTGCCTTGGTCGTCGTCCCTCACGGGATAGGGGAAGTCGAGATTGATGCCACCGACGGTCTGGACGGCGCCGATGAGGCCGTTGAAGTTGATGAGCACCCAGGACTGGATGGGGATACCGAAGGAGTTCTGGACGGTCTGGACGAGGGAGTCGACGTTGTCGTTCAGTGCGGCGTTGATCTTCTGATCACGGGTGCCGAGCTGGCTCAGCCAGGAGGCACTCAGCCCCGACAGCGTGACGTAGGTGTCGCGGGGTATGGAGAGCAGGCTGGCGGTCCCTGTACCCGGATCGACGTGGGCGATCTTGATGGTGTCGCTGTGGGCACCGGAGGTGGTGGCCACCGACCCGAAGGCCTTGTTTTCGGCCGGGGTGTTGTCGGCCCGGGAGTCGTCGCCGATGATGAGGATGTTGAAGGGCTGACCGGAGATGGCCGTCGCGCAGCTGGGGCAGGGGGCCGTCTTTATCTGGCCCAGTCGGTAGCGGAGATAGCCGTAGGTGCCACCGGCCAGGACGAGGATGACGGCGACGAGGATGACGCCGGTGCGCAGGAGCCGTGCCTTGCGGTCGTGCCGGCTGCGCCGCTTGATCACAGGAGGCGGGCCGTGGCGCGACGGATCGAACGGTGTGCTGGGGGCGGTCATCTCGGAGGTCGCGGGCGTTATGCGGCGGGGCGCCGCGTGGCGGGCAGCGCCGGAGCCCTTACGACGTTTGGAGAATGGCCGGTCGGAGCCGCGGGCCATGGGAGAACGACGGTATCGCGGGAGCGGTCCTCATCGGCGTCATCCCCGTCACGCAGGGTTGTCAGCCGGCCCCGGTGGGCGACATACCGAAGTCGTCACCGTTGATGCGGGGCGCGTTCACGCTGCCCAGAAGATTGCCGGTCGAGTCGTAGGCGCTCAGGACCGGGAAGGGAGAGGTGTGCCAGATGCCGTAATGCGTTCCCTCGGGGAAGAGTTGGGGGACGAGAAAGGCGGCTACTCCTCTCATCGGCTCCTCCCAGTAGAGGGTCGATCCCCGGTAGGAGTAGGCCACGTAGGCCGCAGTGGACGGCAGGCCGCTCCAGACGTAAACGGTCTTACCGGAGACCGGCCATTGTTCGATGACGAAGACCGAGGTCGGGGTGCCGGCCAGAGACTCGGTGGCGGGGTCCATGGTGCTGTCGATGCCCGTCCCGTTCCCGAGCCCGTTGCCCTCGTAAGTGATCGCCGTCGTCTGGAGCGAAGGACACGACGTGGCCGCATCTCGGGTCATCGTCCACGAGACGAAGGTCGGGCTGCCCTCCACGTGGAAAGCCTGGACGCTGCCGACGCCGACCCAGCAGTTGGCGCTCGACGATTGCGCCTGGTTGAAAAACGCCGGCACGGTCAGCGCCTGGATCGTCTCTTCGTTGCCGGACACCGCCACCGGGGCCTGATCAGCCGGGCGCGGGTCGTGAGCCCGGCCGAGCGCGGGGGGCCGGGAGCGGGGTCCGACGGCCACGAGGGTGACGATGCCGGCGAGGGCGGCGAGGACGACAACGGTCGAGAGCAACACGCGCAGGGTGCCCGGACGACGGGGCGGTCGTTGTGTCGGCCACCCGTGGCGCGGGTGGGGTCCGATAGGCGACTGGTGGAGGTCTCCCCATTCGAGTTGGGGAAGAGGGGGAGCCTGGGGCGTCGATTCGATCAACTCGGTGACCAGTGCTCGGATACGGGAGTCGAGGATGTCAGGAGTCGGCATCGAGAACCTCCTTCAGACGGGATCTGCCCCGTGCTAGGTGACGGCGGTCGGCGCCGTCGCTGATGTCGAGAAGACTGGCGATGGCTCCGGGGTCGAAAATCGTCCCAGTAGGTCAGGACGATCACGGCCCGTTGGCGGAGACTCAGCCGGGCGACGGCGGAAAGAACTTCAGGGCGAATGTCTGGTTGCTCGACGGACTCGGGCAGCGCTACCTGCTGCTCGCGGGCGCGGCGCCGACCGGTGGAGCGGTGGAGGCGGGCGGCTTCGTTGTAGACGGACCGGAACAGATACGCGCGCTTCTCGACGACCCCTGCCCATGGCTCGGAGCTCATGCAGCGCAGGACGGCCTCGGAGACCACGTCGGCCGCGTGGGTGGGACCGACCAGGCCGGTGGCGAAGCGGGTCAGTTCGTCGGCGTGCTTTCGGTAGAGCTCGCCGTCGGCCGGATCCACACCCCTACGATCCCGCGATCGGGTCCTCCGGGTGACAGGGGGCCCGATTTGATTCCATCGGGATCGACCCGGAGAGAAAATGTTCGAANNCAGCGAACTGGTCCACGGACCTGTGTCCCCAACCTCGCCAGGGCAGACCCTTCGTTTTACTTAGAAGAGCTCCGAGGCGTCAGGAATTACCACAGGGGCCAGGCGAGATCAGCCGAAATCCGGTCGGAGAGTGCGACCGATGGATCTCGGGGCACGCCACATGAGCCACATAGAGGGACCGGAGGGCGCCAGCACCAGTTCCTTCGTGACTTCGAATCCGTGGCGGGCGTAGAGAGGGACGTTGCGCTCGTTGGAGGATTCGAGGTAGGCGGGAATCCCTTCGGCGTNNCGGATGAGGGCGCGCCCGACGAGGGGAAGCAGGAGCAGCACGCGCGAGGCAAGGCGAAGAACGTCGGAGGTGGCGGGCGCGGCGTTGCCGGGTGGGAGCCACAGCGCAGCGGCGTCGAGGTTGCCGGTGGTGTACACCTCGTCGGTGGGCAGGTAGAGGTGACGGATCATGGCGGCGAAGAACCGGGGCAGCACCC
>PKWD01000213.1 GCA_003131945.1 Acidimicrobiaceae bacterium | reverse complement strand
AAAAACCAGCTGCCATGAGACGCGCCTCCTGACCGACAGCGTACTGCGTGGGCTCAGGACCGCGGTGACGAACGCAGCGTGACCCCGTGGCCACTCACGTCGTCGGCGACCCCCGATCGGCCCGGGCGTGCGTCGGGCGTGGACCGAACAACGCCTGCCCCACCCGCACCGTGGTGGCGCCCTCTTCGAGGGCCACCTCGAAGTCCTGACTCATCCCCATCGACAGCTCGGCCAGCCCCAGATCGGCGCCGAGGCGCGCCGTGGTCCGAAAGGCGGCCCGGGCCACCTCGGGCGGGCCGGGCGGAGCCACCACCATCAGGCCGCGGACGTCGAGCTCCAGCGCCACGAGGGAGCGGACGAGCCCCGGGACCCCCGCCGGCGAGCAGCCGTTGCGTCCGGGCAGACCGCTCACATCGACCTCGACGAGCACCGTGGCCCCCGGGGCCCGCCCGGCGATGGCTTCGCCCTCCACCGTACGGGCGAGCGTCTGCCACCATCCGACGAGGGCGGCGAGATGGCGGACGCGGCGGCGCTGCACCGCCCCCAGGAAGTGCCAGCGCGGCAGCAGGCTCGCACCATCGGCCCGGGCGCCGGCAAAGTGCGCCGCCTTGGCCACCAGCTCCGCCGCGTAGTTCTCACCGATGTCGTCCACCCCCGCCGCCAGTGCCGCCNNCGTCCCCCCCCGCCGCCAGTGCCGCCGTCACGGCACCGGCGTCGAATCCCTTCGTCACCGCCACCAACCGCACCGTGGCCGGGTCGCGTCCCGTGGCCCGGATCCGTCGCCGGACCTCCTCGACACGCGCCGCCACCACGGCCGGGGCCGGGGCCGGGGCCAGTCCCTCCGGTGGGCTCACGGCGGCCCGTCCCGGGCCAGGCTCCACACGAAGACCGCCTGGCGCGCCTCGTCACGCCGTAACCGGTGGGAGAACCCGTCACCCCCGCAGGCCGTGCACCGGTCGACATCGACGACGACCTGGGCACCGGCGGCGCGCAGCCGGGCGCGCACGGCCGCCGGCAGATCGAGAGCGGGCCCTCCATCGGAGGTCACCGAGCGGACCCCGGCGCCGGCCACGGCGGCCACGGCGTCGAGGTCAGCGGGTCCGAACGCGTAGCAACAGGGGTGGATCGTGGGACCGAGCCCCGCCACCACGGCGGTGGCACCCAACCCACGCATGGTCGTCACCGCCCGGTCGATCACACCCGCCACCAGGCCCCGCCAGCCCACGTGCACGGCGCTGTGGATGCCCTCGGGGGACCCGAGGGCCACCGGGGCACAATCAGCGGTGAGGACGGCCACACACGACCCCGACCCCACGGCCACCACGGCATCGCCCTCGGGGGGCCGGCCGTCGGCCGAGGGCGCCCAGACCGAGCATCCCGGGGGAGGTGGAGCATCGACGACCATCACGTCGGTGCCGTGGACCTGGCGCAGCCGATGCACCGACAAACCGGCCGGGACCGCCGGAGGAAGGGAGCCGGTGTCGACCGTGCGCTGGTCCCCCGCACGACGATCCGACCACCACACCTCGACGGGCGTCGCCCCCAACCGGTAGGGGCCCGACCGGTCGGCGGTCAGGTCAGCGTAGGAAGGAGGGGACGTCGAACTCGTCGTCGCCGAGGTTCAGATCGTCCTCGGCGGGCGTGGCGAAGATGTCCTCGTGCACGGCGTCGAGTCCGAGCACCTGGCTGCTGCGCTCGGACTTGGCTTCGGCCTTGCGGCCTCCCTCTTCCCAGCGCTCGAAGCCGGCGGCGATGACCGTCACCCGTACGTCGTCGCCCATCGACTCGTCGATGACGTTGCCGAAGATGATGTTGGCGTCGGGATGGGCCACCCCGTGGATGATCTCCATGGCCTCGTTCACTTCGAACAGCCCGAGGTCCGGTCCGCCGGCGATGCTCACGAGGATGCCGCGGGCCCCCTCGATCTGGGACTCGAGGAGCGGGCTGGTGATGGCGGCGCGCGCCGCGTTCACGGCACGACCCTCGCCCGTGGTCTGGCCGATGCCCATGATGGCCGTGCCCGCCTCGGACAGCACCATGCGCACGTCGGCGAAGTCGGTATTGATCTGACCGGGGATGGTGATCAGGTCGGTGATTCCCTGCACGCCCTGGAGCAGTACCTCGTCGGCCATCTTGAACGCATTGACCATCGACGTCTTCTCGGTGGACACGGTGAGCAGCCGGTCGTTGGGGATGATGATGATGGCGTCGACCTTTTCCTTCAGCTTCTGGATGCCTCCGTCGGCCTGCACCGAGCGCTGGCGGCCTTCGAAGGAGAACGGCCTGGTGACGACGGCGATGGTGAGCGCTCCCACTGACTTGGCGATCTCGGCCACCACCGGGGCCGCCCCCGTCCCTGTGCCGCCACCCTTGCCGGCCGTGATGAACACCATGTCGGCGCCCTTCAACGCCTCTTCGATCTCGCCCCGGTGCTCCTCGGCCGCTTCACGACCGATTTCGGGGTCGCTACCGGCACCGAGTCCCCTCGTGCGTTGCCGACCGATGTCCAGCTTCAGGTCGGCGTCGCTCATGAGCAGAGCCTGCGAATCCGTGTTGGCGGCGATGAACTCGACGCCTTTCAACCCGGCCTCGATCATCCGGTTGACGGCGTTCACCCCGCCTCCGCCGACGCCCACGACCTTGATGACAGCGAAGTAGCTGCTCTGCGCTGGACCCGTCATCGACTCTCCTCGACCCTCAGCCGGGCCTCACAGTGGGTACTTCCGCCAGGTGGTCGGGCTGGCCGAGCCGGCACCGAGCACCAGTTACCTCACCCTCGACCACAACTTTCAACTGGCGCCTGCCGAGGTGCCCTCACCCTAGGGCCGCACCGGGAACCGGTCAAGCAGAGGCCCAGGCACGCCGGTGCTGCGCAAGACCAGGTCAGGACGGTCCCCGTCGGCGCTGGCGGACCTGCGGGGCATCGCTGCTCTCACCGACCCGCACCGGCGGCACCGTGCGCGCCGCACTCCCGGCACCCGCTCCGGGCGGCGCCGGCGGGCCCACGGCCGGCGCGTCGGGCACCGTGACGTCAATGAGCTCCGGCACCTTCGGCGGGACGTCCACCAACACGCTGAGCAGAGCCTCGAACTTGGCCGCCAGTTCGACGGCGGGGCCGAGGGTCACACCGATGTGTCCCGTCAACGCCAGCGTCACGTCGCCGTCGTCGGCCACGTCCACCTGCTCGAGGCGCCGCTCGAGCAGCGGCGGAACGGCGTCCAAGGCGGCCAGGCCGGGGGCGGCCGGGGCACCAAGCATGGAGCCGGGCAGACCCGGGGTGACGGGCACGGCGAGCACGACGGTGCCCGGGGGTGCCGTGGGCACCGAGGACAACACCCGCCCCTCGGCGTCCACCAGCACGGCCCCGCGCCCGGGGTTGGTCACCACCGCCGAGGCCACGCGTTCGACAACGGTCACGGTGACGTCATTGGGCCAGTGCCGGGTGACGGTGGCGTGGGCCACCCAGGGCAAGGCCTCGACGCGGGCGGCCACCCGACCGGGGTTCACATCGACGAGCGGCTGCCCGTTCAGGCCGACGGCGGCGATGATGGGCCCGACGCCGGTGTGGACGGCTCCGACCACGGTCACATGGCGCGCCGCGAGCACCGGCGAGTGCACGATGGCCCATCCCCCCGACACCACCACCACTACGCCTCCCACGGTCAAGGCCACCCGCCACCGGCGGCGGGACCGTTGCCGGGCCACCTCCTCCCGGCGCTCCAGGATCCGGGGGTCGATGGCCACCGGGGCCGTCGGCGTCGCTTCATTGTCCAAGACCTGCGTCATGATCCTGACCCTCCACATGAGGATGAGGGTTTCCCCCGCTCCTCTTCGTCGAACCCCACCAGGCACACCTCGGGCACGAGAACGATCCCGGTGCCCTCGAACACCACTCGCCGCACGTGGTCGATCAAGAGCCGGACGTCGTCGGCCGCCCCGCCGTCGTCGGCCTGGATGAAATTGGCGTGCTTCTCCGACACCCGGGCCGTGCCCAGGCGGAAGCCCTTCAGACCGGCCCCCTCGACCAGCCTCCCGGCCACGTCCCCGACAGGATTGGTGAACACCGACCCGGCGTTGGACCCACCGGGCTGGTGGGCCCGGCGCCAGCGCACGATCTCCGACACGGTGGCCTCGGCTGCGGTCCGCGATCCGGCCGTCAGGGCGAACTCGGCCCACACCACGACTTCCCCGGGCGCCAGCGACGAGTGCCGGTAGCCGAACGCCAGACGTTCGGGTCCGTCTTCGATCGCCTGTCCCGTGCCCAGATCGAACACGCGTTGGCGCACGAGGACGGCGGCGGTGTCGGATCCGTGTCCGCCGGCGTTCATCTTGAGCGCACCGCCCACCGAACCCGGGACCCCCACCGCCCACTCGAGGCCCGTCAGTCCGGCCGCCGCGCTGCGCCGGGCCAGGAGAGGGAGCTGTGCTCCCCCACCCGCGCACACCGTGGTGCCGGTGATCTCGATCCCCGACAGCCCCGTACCGGGAACGATCACGACACCGTCAAAGCCGGTGTCGGCCACGAGCATGTTCGAACCGTTGCCGAGCACGAGCACCGGCACGGGCTCGCCGGCCGCCGCCAGCGCTGCGTGCACGGAGGCAAGATCATCCTCGGTGTCGACCTCCACCAGAACCGCCGCCGTTCCCCCCACCCGGTAGGTGGTGCGGGTCCCCAGGGGGGCCTGGCGCACGGCCCGCGCCCCGAGAACACCGGCCACCGCGTCGAGCGAACGGGCCACCGCCGTCACCAACGGGGCTCCGCCAGCAGCTCGTCGGGCAACGAGGTGAGATCCCCCGCCCCGAGGGTCAGGCACAGGTCGCCCGACCGCAGCACGCTGGTCAGGTGGCGCCGCAACTCGGGACGACCGGCGATGTAACTCACGTCGAGATCGGGGTGGTTGGCCGCCACGGCGTCGGCCACGAGCCGCCCCGTCACCCCCGGCATCGGCTGCTCGCCGGCGGCGAAGATGTCGGTCACGACGACGATGTCGGCGGCCGAGAAGGCGTCGGCGAACTGCTCGCCGAGGGCGCCGATCCGGCTGTATCGATGAGGTTGGAAGACGACCACGACGCGCTCGGGCCCCGTCTGGCGCGCCGCCTCGAGCACGGCCCGCACCTCGGTGGGCAGATGGGCGTAGTCGTCGACGAAGCGCACCCCGCCGGCCTCGCCGCGCGACTCGAAGCGCCGGGCCACGCCGGCGAAGCGGGCGAAGGCCCGCACCGCATCGTCGAAGGTGGCGCCGACCCGCAGCGCCGTCACCGTGGCCACGGCTGCGTTGCGGGCGATGTTGGCCCCCATGACCGGGACCGAGATCGTTCCCAGGCTCTCTCCCGCCTTCGTCACCTCGAACGACACCCCGTCGCGCCCGGCCGCCACGCCCTCGATCCGGAAGGTCGCATCGACGGCCGTCCCCACCAGGTCAGCCCCGTGGGACCGGCCGAGCTCGGCGGCCACGGCGTCGTCGGCCCCCACCACCACGCCCCCCGGGCGACCCGTGCAGAAGCGGTCGAAGGCGGCCACCAGCTGGGCGAAGCCACCGTAGAAATCGAGATGGTCCGGTTCCACATTGGTGACCACGGCCACCTCGGGGTCGAGGGCCAGGAACGTCCCGTCGCTCTCGTCGGCCTCGATCACCAGCCACGCTCCCGTGTCCCACACGGCGTTGGTGCCGATCTCGTTGATGTCCCCGCCGATGAGAAAACTCGGGCGCAGCCCGGCCTCCACCAAGATGAGCGCCAGCATGGAGGTGGTCGTGGTCTTGCCGTGGGTCCCCGAGACGGCCACGCACCGGCGACAGGCGGCCACCGCCGCCGTGGCCTCGGCCCGCGTGAGGACCGGCACGCGGCGGCGGCGGGCCTCGACCACCTCCGGGTTGGTGGCGGAGATGGCCGTCGAGATCATGACCAGCTCGGCGTCGCCCACATGGGCGGCGTCGTGGCCGATGCTCACGTCCACCCCCCCCGCCGCCAGGCGCTGCGTCGTGGCCGAACTCTTCAGGTCGCTGCCCGTGACGGTGTGGCCCATGGCCGTGAGCACCGAAGCGATGGCGCTCATCCCCGCTCCCCCCACCCCGACCAGATGGATGCGTTGACGCTGCGAGAGGTCGATCACCGTCGGCCGCCATGGCGCGCCCCGGTGGCCGCACCCGTCGTTCCGAGCGGTCGCGGTCCGGCCCGGGCGTGGGTTTCCACCACGGCCACGATGGCGGCCACGGCGTCGGCCCGTCCGAGCGTCCCGGCCGCCCGACCCATCTCGCCCAGACGCCCGGGGGGGGAGCGAAGGGCCCGGAGCTCGTCGGCCAGCCGCTCCCCGCTGCACTCGGGGTCGGGAACGACGACCGCCCCGCCGGCGGCCGCCAGCCCCCCGGCGTTGGCCGTCTGGTGGTCTCCGGGTGCTCCGGGCAGGGGCACGAGCACGGCGGGAACGCCGACGACGGCCAGCTCCGCCACCGTGGCCGCCCCGGCCCGGCCCACCACCACATCAACCGCCTGGTAGAACTCCGCCATCCGGTCCTCGTACGGGACCTGGCGGTAGACGAGCCCTCCCGGCTGGGCGGGCGGGACCGACGCCGCCGCCCAGTCGGCATCGCGCCGACCGACGACGTGATAGATCGCCACGTCGCCCCGCCCGGCCCACAGGCCGGCCAGCGCCAGGGCCGCCTCGTTGATCGTCTTGGCCCCGAGCGACCCGCCCACCACGCCCACCACGAACCGCTCCACCGGCAACCCCAGGGTGCCCCGGGCCCGGGACCGGTCGGCGGCGTCGGGATGAGCGGCGGCCACGATCTCGGGCCGCACGGGGGCGCCGGTCACCACCGCGTGCCGCAGCGGTGTCCCGGGGAAGGCCACGGCGGCGGCCCGGGCGAACCGACCGACAAGGCGGCTGGCCGCCCCGGGCACGGCGTCGAGGTTCACGAGGACGACGGGGATGCCGAGCACGGCCGCAGCCAGGGCCACCGGCACACAGCCGTAACCACCCATGGCCACGACCACGGCCGGTCGACGCCGCCCCACCAGTGCCACCGCCATGGCGCAGGCCCACGCCAACGCGGCGGCCGCCCCCACATTGGCCACCACCTGGCGGGGGCCGAAGGACCGGGCGAAACCGCGACCGGGAAGTCTCGTCACCGCCAGGCCGCTGCCGGTCAGGAGGTCGCCCTCGAGACCACGGCGCGAGCCCACGATCTCAACCGCCCCGGCACCGCGGACCTGGGCCAGGGCCTGGGCCACCGTCACGGCCGGCAGGAGATGCCCACCGGTCCCGCCGCCCGCCACCAGTGCGAAGCGCCGCTTGGTCACCGCGCCGGGGGGCGACGCACCCCGGCCGGGGTGCCGATTCCGAGGGGCCGGATCTGCGCTGACGGCACCTTCTCATGGGAGGCCACGTTGACCAGGATGCCCCCGGCCACCATGGTGATCACGAGCGAGGACCCCCCGAACGAGATGAACGGCAGCGGAACGCCGGTGACCGGCCACGACGACGTCACGACGCCGACGTTGATGAACGCCTGGATGACGATCAGGAACGTACAGCCCATCGCGAGCAGCATCCCGAAGCGATCGGGTGCCCGCAGCGCGAGCGTGACGGCGCGGATCGCGAACAGCACGAACAGCGCGATCACCGTCAGGCAGCCCAGCATCCCCAACTCCTCACCGAGCACCGCGAAGATGAAGTCGGTGTGC